>CAIMDH010000073.1 GCA_903839715.1 uncultured bacterium | reverse complement strand
GAACTAATGGAACGCATTTATAATATACGAGATGCACTATATGAATATTTACCACATGAATATGAGAGCGCCCTACAAATTATTTTAGCTGCACTCCCTCCGGCTCTTGATAATAGTAAAAGGGATAATGATTTTGGCGACTTTATTTACGCACCGTATTCATATTATGTTGCTAAGCATGGTTGTACTAAAGAACGGGTAGGTGTTTCATTGAGTGTGCTTGCGGAAATAACTAAACGTTTCTCCGCGGAAGCGGCGTTGCGAGATTTTATCAATTTGTTTCCGAAAGAGACGTCGGCAGCTGTAGCTCGCTTCGCTAAAAGTAACGACTATCACGTACGACGTTTGGCTAGTGAAGGTACGCGTCCCGCACTTCCGTGGGCTAAGAAGATTCAGTATGACCTTGGAAGTATGTTGCCGGTTCTTAATACTTTGCATGCAGACAAAACGCGATATGTTACACGTTCAGTGGCAAATCATCTCAATGACATTAGTAAGTTTGATGCGGCTAGTGTACTTACAACACTCACACAATGGCAAAAGGAAAAACGTCAGACCGCGTCTGAGCTTACTTTTATTACCAAGCATGCATTACGCACGCTAGTGAAAGAGGGTGATCAAAGAGCGCTAGCACTCTTTGGATACAAAGCATCCAAAGTCGTTGCAACTTTAGAACTCCTTCAGACTCAAGTCACGGTAGGGTCAGCTATTTCATTTGAAGTAACATTAGAAAATAAGACTACTCAAATTGAACCGCTCTTGCTGCAGTATGTAATTTATTTTAAAAAGGCCAATGGGTCACTCTCACCAAAAGTTTTTTTGGCTAAAAAAGTGAAGCTCGCTGCTAATGAAAAGCTGGTATTAAAAAAGTCCCATGACCTTTCGCCCATGACTACTCGTGTGCTACATACAGGGGAGCATCTCTTAGAGTTACGGGTGAATGGAGTCTCAGTAGTCAAAAAGAGTTTTGTCTTAGAATAATTTTATAATTTCTATTTTACGAGCCGTTCTATCAAAAAAGAAATAAAAATTATGACTGATAAGATATATATTATTTATCAATCGCCTCGATACTCAGTCCGTTTTTTTAAACTATTCAATGCTGTGTGACGCACCAATAACGATAACGACGTACTCTTTTTGCATACTTTAGTATAAGCTGAAGTTCTAAAATCAGAACATCTGTAGCAAGCTAAAACCTTGACAACTTACGTAAGTTGGTGTTTGATAAAAGCCGTCTGAGTAAATACTCAACAGTTCCTTAACAAGGAAGAGACACTCAATAGTAGAACTCACAGCGATTCGGTATACTGGTTTCATTAACCTTTAATTTGGAGATGCTCATGTCAATCAACTTTTGTATGGACCTTAAGGGTCACGCGGTGGTGTTTGGAGCAAGTGGTGGTATTGGCTACGAAATTGCTTTAGCACTTGCTGAAAATGGTGTAACCCATTTGTCATTTACTTATGGTGGTAACAAAGTTGCGGCTGAAGAGTTAGCAGCTAAGCTCCGTGAACGACATGTGTCTTCGTATTATTCATCGGTAAATCTCTCTGATGACATCGCTGTACAAGCATTTTTGGCTGACGCGGTAGAGGCACAGGGTGGTGAAGAGATTCGCTACATGGTTAACTCCGTTGGTATCTCACCAAACAAGCCCTTGCTAGAGCAGACACTTGAAAGTACTGGTTCTGGTGATGACAAAGGATGGCGTGATGTTTTTGAGGTTAATGTGAACGGGAGCTTTATTACCACCCGCGCAGTAGCTAAGCGAATGTGGAAAAAGGGAATCTCGGGCTCAATTGTTCTCATTACTTCAACCAATGGTATCAATTCCTACTCGCAGATTTCTGCTCATTACGATGCTTCCAAGGCCGCGCAGTCGTTGATGATGCGAATTGCCGCCGAGGAGTTCGCTCCGTACGCTGTGCGTATCAATGGAGTGGCTCCTGGTTGGATAAACACAAAGATGAACGATACTTTGCCGGATGATGAACGAGCTCAAGAAACAGCACGTATCAAAATGGGGCGTTGGGCAGATCCGCGCGAGATTGCTGCGCCAGTAGTCTTTCTTCTTAGTGATGACGCTTCCTATATATGTGGCCAAAATCTTATGGTTGATGGCTGCTACCGGGCGTAATCCTAGTTTTACAAAACACCCCACTTTCTCGTGAGGTGTTTTCTTTTGGAGGGGAAAAATTGCGGCCTGTGCCCCTATTGCCGTTTACACCCCAATATCGTATAGTATCCGCGTTAGCCAGGTATGGCTTTTTCTTTTCCCCAAGCCCATTATGGTGGGTTGTCGGCACGAAAGGGAGTATCACATTAATAATACATATATAAGTAGTAAATAAATTTATGGCACGAGAATTCCCAGTAAGTCGCATGCGTAACTTCGGTATTGTGGCGCACGTAGACGCCGGAAAGACCACGACTTCAGAGCGTGTGCTTTTCTATACCGGTATGAGTCACAAGATCGGTGAAGTGCACGATGGTGCAACTGTTACTGACTGGATGGAGCAAGAACGTGAGCGTGGTATTACTATTACCGCGGCCGCTATTTCTTGTAACTGGTCTAAGACAGATGTGATTGACCGCAAGGATAGGTCACAAATGTACAACTTCAACATTATCGACACACCAGGTCACATCGACTTTACTGCTGAAGTAAAGCGTTCAATGCGTGTACTAGACGGTGCGGTAGTGGTGTTTGACTCTGTAGCTGGAGTAGAG
>CAIMDH010000072.1 GCA_903839715.1 uncultured bacterium | reverse complement strand
TTTTTTCAATTTCATCATCTATAAACTCAATAATTCTACCACATGAAGTACAAATTAAATGATCATGGTGAGATTTTGAATTGCTCTCATATTTCTTTCCATCAGTTCCAAAAGTGATAGAAGTAATTAAATCAACCTCTTCTAAGAAACTTAAAGCTCTATACACTGTAGCAATACCAATGTTTGAAGCTGGAAATACTTTTTTAATTTCATTATATACTTCTTCAGCAGTTAGATGTTCGCTAGCGTGTAATAAAATGCTTAAAACAATCTCCCTTTGTTCAGTATATTTTAATCCTTTTTGTTTAACAATTTTTTTTAATTCATCAATTATTTCTTCATTACTATTTTCATTTAACATTAATATACACCTTTAAAATTTTATGACTTATTAGTATATCGAAAGTTTACAAAAACTTACAAATTAGATCAAAAAGAATCCCATATAGAAGAATGCTCACAATCGGAGTTGAACCGATAACCTCTTCCTTACCATGGAATTGCTCTGCCATTGGAGCTATGCAAGCGGAGATAATAAATTGTTGGATGAAGAGTATAGAATAAAAGTGCTTAGTAAGTAGTAAATGAAGAAGAGAATAAGAGAAATATAATCCCTAAGAGATAAGTGAATCAGAAAGACAAACAATAAAGAAGTAAGCCAAAGTAAAGTAAGGAAAAATAAGATTAGCTAAAAAGCTGGATAAAAAAAAAGCTTCTTCCTAAAAGAACTTAATAAAGTTCGAATAAGAAAAAGCTTTTAGAATAAAAACTCAAGAGCTGGCAGCGGCCTACGTTTCCACCAGGGGACCCGGCAGTATTATCGGCGATGAAGTGCTTGACTTCCAGGTTCGGAATGGGACTGGGTATTTCCACTTCTCTATAGCCACCAGCAAAGTTGAGTGTAAAAAATAAAAGAACATAAGGTAAAACCAAATGTAAAATATTCTTTACACTCAACTCTATGCTAGAGTTAAGAAAAAATAATGTTAAAGTCTTGTAAATTTGTCATTGCAAAAATAAGTAACACAAATTCAAATTAAGCATATGCTTAATAAGATAGTAAACCAAAGAATTGTTTTAAATAAGCCAAACGTTCTATTAGTACTGGTCAGCTAAACGCCTTACAACGCTTACACATCCAGCCTATCAACCAGCTAGTCTTGCTGGGAACTTCAGGGAAAGTTAATCTTAGAGTTGGCTTCGAGCTTAGATGCTTTCAGCTCTTATCACATCCGTACGTAGCTACCCAACGATGCTCTTGGCAGAACAATTGGTACACCAGTGGTACGTTCATCCCGGTCCTCTCGTACTAGGGACAAATCTCTTCAACTTTCCTACGCCCACGGAAGATAGGGACCGAACTGTCTCACGACGTTCTGAACCCAGCTCGCGTACCGCTTTAAATGGCGAACAGCCATACCCTTGGGACCTACTTCAGCCCCAGGATGCGATGAGCCGACATCGAGGTGCCAAACCTCCCCGTCGATGTGAGCTCTTGGGGGAGATCAGCCTGTTATCCCCGGCGTACCTTTTATCCTTTGAGCGATGGCCCTTCCACACAGAACCACCGGATCACTATGACCGACTTTCGTCTCTGTTCGACTTGTATGTCTCACAGTCAAGCTAGTTTATGCCATTATACTCAACTGGCGATTTCCATCCGCCATGAACTAACCTTTGTAAGCCTCCGTTACTTTTTAGGAGGCGACCGCCCCAGTCAAACTACCCACCAGACATTGTCCTGATACAAGATAATTGTACGCAGTTAGTAACTCAAATATTCAAGGGTGGTATCTCAAGGATGGCTCCGACTCTACTTGCGTCTAGTCATCATAGCCTCCCACCTATCCTGCACATGAATATCCAAGCTACAGTGTCAAGCTGTAGTAAAGGTGCACGGGGTCTTTCCGTCTTTCCGCGGGTAGGAGGAATTTTCACCTCCACTACAATTTCACTGGATCCCTGGTTGAGACAGCTCCCATCTCGTTACGCCATTCATGCAGGTCGGTATTTAACCGACAAGGAATTTCGCTACCTTAGGACCGTTATAGTTACGGCCGCCGTTTACTCG
>CAIMDH010000071.1 GCA_903839715.1 uncultured bacterium | reverse complement strand
CGAAGGCCCACCCGCTGTTTTTTGTATCACTCTTTAATCAAAGATACTCACCAAATACTCATCAATCTTTCGTTGATCCCAATCATATAACGTGGCATCGGCACGGTGTAGGTCTCCCGCCAAATCTACACCCACAAATCGCCAGTGCCAAGGTTCGTACATATAAAAGCTGTTGCCTTCAGGATATGAAAGAATAAAGCCGTAACGTTGTGCGTGAGTGAGAAGCCACTGGTACTCCGGCGTTTCCTTAAAGCTCACATAGGCACCTCCTACAGTTGGATTAGTGAGGTCAACAGTGGTACCGAGTTGGTGTTCTGAGTAACCTTGGTCGGCAGAGAAAGCGTTTGAGCCGGTACCATACACTTGGGTAAACTGTCCCTTAAGATCAGCTTGTTCATCAAACGAGCGATAGGCGGAAACGATTTTTAGGTCGAGTCCGTCGGATTTGGCTTCATCAATCATGTCGGTCAAAAAATTAACGGCGTCCCCGTGGAAGTACTGGTCCTTTTTGCCGGGGAGGATATAGTCTTGGTCAACTTTCTTGAGTTTCATTGGGACGAAGTTCTCGTTGAGGAAGTAGGTGCGCGAGTACTTTTGGAGTAGTTCTTCATCAGTCTTCGATAACTTATCCAGAATTCCTATAGTACCGGATATTTCTTTGATTTGGTCTTCAAAATTATCATTGATGTTTTTCTCTTTTCGGAGGTCGTCTTCTGCGTCTTCTAGTTCAGTGGTGAGTGCTGCTAGGCGAGTAGTGAGCTCAGTAATGGTGGTGTTGGCGATGTTTTGTTCTGTCAGTAACGCTTGTGTACGGGCAGAATTTTCGCTAAAAAGGCGTTCTTTTTCGGCTGTTAGCGCGGTGATTGTCTCGGCTTGACTACGGCTCTGTACAAAAAGATACAAAGTACTACCGCAAAGGGCAAGTAGTAGAGCACTCAAGATCAGGGTACGGGGCAAGGTTTGTGTAGACATAACAGTATTCTACCACGCTCGGCCTCCTTGAATAAGCTTTGTTTTTGTGGTAGGGTTAGCCAGTTATTAAATAAGTTCCTGAGACAAAATGTCAGAAACAAAAATGCCAGCAGCCGAAGCGGTTGTAGCTAATGAGCGAGAGCTCGTGAGTTACGAATTTGCTTTCCACGTTCTTCCAACGGTTGCTGAAGGGGAAGTACCAAATGTGGTTGAGATTTTCAAGTCACATATTACAAAGGCTGGTGGTGAAATCTTCGACGAAGAAACAGCTCAAAGATTTGACCTTTCATACGATATTTCAAAGTATCTTGAAGGTAAACACCGAAAATTTAGTAGCGCTTATTTTGGATGGGTTCGTTTCCGTCTAGAAGCTGCAAAACTAGCAGAGGTTACTGAGCATATCGAAGATACTAAAGAAGTCCTTCGGTACCTACTCGTAAAGCTCACAAAGGTAGAAGAAGCAAATCCATTCCGTTTTCACGAGTCAATCACAGATCGCAAGGTTCGTACTATCACCGATGAAGATATCGCTGAAGTCGCTACCGACACAGAAGTGCTAGAAGAAATTGCTATCGATGCTGACGTAGCGGCTGAAATCGCTGCAACGGAGGTAGAAGTAGAGGATGGTAAAGCAGTGGAGGAGACAGTATAATAATCGTACTAACACTAACCACACAAATACGTATGTACCTCAACAAAGCAATGATTTACGGTAATCTTACCCGCGATCCAGAAATGAAAGCGCTACCAAGCGGTATGCAGGTCTGCACATTTTCGCTTGCCACTAACCGTGTCTATAACGACCGTGATGGCAACCGACAAGAAGCTGTTGATTACCACAATGTAGTAGTCTTTGGCAAACAAGCTGAAAATTGCGCCAAGTACCTAACTAAAGGTAGTAGCACGTATGTTGAGGGTCGTATGCAAACTCGGTCTTGGGATAAGGACGGCGTCAAGCAGTACCGCACAGAAGTTATTGCTGACCGCGTTCAGTTTGGTCCAAAGGGTGGAAGTACCGGAGGGGGCAGTAGTGCACCAGCCGGAAACGCTACTCCTGCTGATTCAGGAAGTGACCGCAATGCTTCGGTGTTGCCGGATTACCCAGAAGAGGAGATCAATCCTGAGGACATCCCATTCTAATATTTAGAAATCCTGTCGCTCATCTACGTCGTTGCTCTTCGGTAAAATAGCCTTCACCGTACTACTCGTACGGCTCACACTATTTTCCTCGAGCGCCTCGTAGCTGCAGCAACATGAAATTCTAAAAAACCGACACAGACAAATATTTTAAACTTGAAACTTACCAGCTAACATTCCCAACATGGAACAACACAACCTACACAAGAAAGCTGCCCTAGAGCATATTGACTACAAAGATATCACTAGTCTCAGTGCGTATCTAAACCCACACGCTCGTATGTTTAGTCGTCGTCGCTCTGGCTTTTCAGCCAAGGTCCAGCGAGACTTCTCGCGGGCAGTGAAACGATCACGCTTTATGGCTCTCATGCCGTACATTCAGCACTAATTGCAAAAAAACGCGCCAGCAAAGCTGGCGCGTTTTTTTGGTAGATTTATAGTCAAAATGAGGGCACTGTGTACTAATGCTATTTTGGATATAACATGCTTTAATTATTGAGGTTCAGTAACATTTTAAGTAAAGGAGTCTGTCGTGAAGTATTTTCGGGCATTTTGTGAAAAAATTTCTAATTGGATCTCCAGACATGTGATTTCTGGAGATCCTGCCATTAGTGAGATGCATAGTCAGCAAGACTTTAGAGAAGGCAGAATTTAGTCATGTTTGATCTATATGAAAAGCCCACAACACGAAGTGTTGCGGGCTTTTCTCTTACTTATGTTATTTACTCTTTTCGATTCGCTCCGAGTAGTTACCATCCTCAGTATTTACCGCAATGACGTCACCTTGATTGATGAACATGGGTACCATTACTTTTGCACCGGTTTCCACAATCGCTTCTTTGAGAGCGTTGCCTGAGGTGTTACCCTTGCTGGCATCGACAGTTTCAGTCACTTTGAGTTCAACTTTAATCGGAATTTTTACACCGATAATCTTATCGTTGAAGACCAGGGCTGAGAGTTCGCTCCGGTCCTTGATAAATTTCCCTTGATCTCCTACGAGTTCAGCATCGAGACTGAAACGCTCTCCTGGTTTGCCAGTAAGGTGAAAAACGTACTCGTCGCCTTTGCGATAGACAAAAGTAATGTTCCAGTTTTCTAGATCAGCTTCTTCAGCAACTTCGTTGACGTGGAAAGTGTTTTCAATAAGGCGACCCGATACCAAACTCTTGAGCTTGGTATTATTGACCGGCTTACGCTTTTGTTTACGAAATACGTGAGAAGAGATAACAATACAGGGTTCGTCATTGAAAATAACGACCTTTTTGATGGTGATTTCGTTGTATGAGAGGACTGCCATAATTTTTATTTAAACTTAGGACTGCTAAAGGGGAATTGCTTCGCCATTTACGTTAGTCCCATAAATGCTACACTAAATAAGCTAGAAGATACTACCACATATGGCGATACTGACAAATAGCGACAATGAAGACCAATTGGTCTCGGATGAAACATTACTACGGGAATCTACCCTTAAGCCTTGGTTATTTGCGACGCTGGTCGACCGCTATCAAGCCGCTTTCCTCCGTAAAGCCTTGAGTATTGTGCGTGATCCTCGCGATGCTGAGGAGGTAGTATTAGATGCTTTTACCAAAATCTACATCTATGCCGATAGCTTTGTTCCACAAAGCGGTGCCCAGTTTTCTTCGTGGGCCTACCGTATCCTCATGAACACCGCCTTTACTCGGTATCAGAAGTTGGTTCGTGAAGGGCAGCGTGTGACCGCTCTTGATCCAGAGTTTGAGCAATACGTTGGCGAGCGGACTGAGCATAGTGGTTTTGAAGAACGTAAAGATGGCATTGAGCGCATTTTGATACGACTACCCCGACACTTTGCGATAGTGCTTCGACTCCATTACCTAGAGCGGTGGTCACACGAAGATATTGCAGAGCAGTCGGGCGAGAATGTCGGGACCATCAAAGCTCGTATCCACCGCGCCAAAGAGGCCTTTAGGCGCGAGAGTGCAGGTGGGGAAGCGGAGTTACTGTTGTAACTTTGGGGAAAACCGGCTGGTTATAGAAAGAAACATGCAACACATCAATCACAATCTACGCACTACCAAACGCCGCATTATGCTGCGGGTTTGGTATAGCTATCTCTGGTCACTCTTGGTTCGGGGTGGCTTTGTCTATGGGCTTATACTGGGGGGAGCTGTGTCACTCTTTGGGCGCCTTACTCACGTCTCTGCTATCACGCACAATCTCCTTCAGGTACCACTAGGTTCTGTGCCTAGTTTTGCTTGGCACGCCTTTACTACTGCCTTGGCGGGTGGGGAGGTTCTCACTGTCCTTGTGACCCTCAGTATGGTCACTATGAGTATCGGCGCTCTTCAGAAGCTCCGAGCACTACTGCATAGAGAGACGCTGGTGGCGTAAATACATCTACAAAAGAAGACGGGGTGGCCTTCGGCCACCCCTTCTTTTGCAATAATATAATTTTGAAGGAGGTTCGACCTCCTTCAAAACAGTAGGCCACAGCTTTTATCTTATATCGGCACCTGGCACTGATACTGAAATGCGGTATGTTAAGGAAGGTCCAAACTCCCTCTAAATGACAAATGCGGGCGGCACCTTTTGGTGCCGCCCGCATTTGTTTATCGTCTCTCTACTCACCACTCGTCGCTTTCTTCGTATCCTCCTTTAGTGACTGGCGAATATGTCCAAGGAGTTCTTTTTCAGTCTTGGGGTTATCGCGGAGGTAAGTCCGGGCAGCATCATAGCCGCGACCAAGCTTAACTTCAGTACTCTCATCACCACCGGGTGGTAGGTAGGCGTATGATGCCCCAGACTTTTTGACGTAGCCATACTTTTCGCCGAGAGCAAGGAGCTCACCTTGACGAGAGATACCTTCTCCGTAAATAAGGTCAAACTCAGTCGTGCGGAATGGGGAAGCCACCTTATTTTTTACTACCTTGACGCGATGTCGACCACCGACCACTTCTTCACCCTTTTTGATTTGGGCGATACGACGGATATCAAGACGAACCGAAGTGTAAAACTTCAATGCCTTTCCACCCGGGGTAGTCTCCGGATTACCGAACATCACGCCGACCTGCATGCGGATCTGGTTAATAAAGATAACCACCGTTTTACTCTTGGCAACAATACCGGTCAGCTTACGCAAAGCCTGACTCATGAGCCGGGCTTGCTTTCCTACATGGTGTGCTCCCATTTCCCCCTCGATTTCATCGCGGGGAGTCAGGGCAGCTACCGAGTCAATCACAATCACATCAATCTTGCCGGACCGCACAAGCGATTCAACTATTTCGAGCGCTTGCTCACCGTTGTCTGGCTGGGAGATCAGGAGCTCATCGAGCTTGACGCCGATGTTGCGAGAGTATTCAGGGTCCATCGCGTGCTCAGCGTCAATAAAAGCACAGATACCGCCAAGCTTTTGGGCTTCAGCCACAGCATGGAGGGAGAGAGTAGTCTTACCAGAAGATTCCGGTCCAAAGATTTCAATAATACGTCCACGCGGGAAGCCACCGATACCTAGAGCCTCATCAAGGCCAATAGAGCCAGAAGAAATAGCGTCGATATCTACCCGCTTACTCTCCGAGAGAGTCATAATAGAATCGTCACCAAACTTAGTCTTAATTGCGCGGAGGGTTTCGGCAATACTTTCGATACCACCTCCTTTTTCGGTAGGCGCGTCACCTAGTGTCTTTGGTGCTTTAGCAACTTTTTTCTTTACCATACAAAATCGTCTTAATTTTTAATAATTGATGCCGGAGTATACATAAAGGAGCGTAGTACTCGCGTCTCTCTCCCGTAGCGATCTTTTGCGCGTAGGGTAGCAGTAGTATACCCGTTTTCGAGTACAAGCGCTTCCTTAAAAGTACCTTGCTCGTCGGTAAATATCTGCCGGTCATTGAGCCAGAGGTGGGTAATGTTGACAGCTGTCCCTTCGAGCGTCACAATCCGGGTATTTTGCTGTACGGCGGGTTCATTCTGCAAGATAACCTGCGGTCCGGTAATCAAAAATCGAGCCTGGAAGAGGACGTAGAGCAAAATCAGCACGAGTAGCGTGATCGTCCCTACCACCTTTAAGGCTGACCGTAATTCAAAATCAGAATGTAATAATGGGCGCATGATTAACGAGGCTCTTCTTCTTGGTCATTGTCACTCTGGGAGAGGACTTCGCGCGGGCGAGCTCCGTCGGCTGGTCCGATGATGCCTTGTTCTTCGAGTAAGTCCATCAACCGTGCTGCTCTCGAGTAGCCAATCCGCAGTTTGCGTTGCAGGTACGAAGTCGAAGCCTTGCCTGCTTCCGTCACAGCCATTTTTGCATCTTCAAAGAGCTCGTCTTCCGCTTCGTCGTCACTACCACCGATAGAAGCCATAAATGAGGCGGCGCTACCTTCCTTAGTGTCTTCGAAGTTGATGCCATCAGTCAGCATATCGGCCGATTGATCCTTGAGGTAGGCTACTACCTGTTTAATCTCTTCACCTGAAATATACGCTGACTGAATACGAATAAGCTTAGAACCTTCCGCCGAGAAGAGCATGTCTCCTTGTCCGAGGAGTTTTTCAGCACCCATTTGGTCGATGATGGTACGTGAGTCGATCTGTGAAGCTACATTAAGAGCGATACGAGTCGGGATATTGGCCTTAATGGTACCAGTGATGACGTTTACCGACGGACGCTGGGTCGCGAGTAAGAGGTGAATACCGACCGCACGTGACATCTGTGCCAAGCGTACGATGAGTGCCTCAAGCTCTCGTGGGTACGCTTGCATGAGGTCATTCAGTTCATCAAGGATAATCACAATATAAGGTAGTGGTTCAGGAAGGTTGTCCTTCTCCTCCTCAGGTGAGCCTTTTTCCTCCCACGCCTTCTTGGCCGGGTGGTACACATTTTGATGATAAAGCTCGATACCTTGGATACCTTCAGTCTGGAGAATGTCGTAGCGTCGTGCCATCTCTTTTACCGCCCAAGATAGTGACTGAATCGCCTTCTTTGGTTCAGTAATGACAGGAGTGAGGAGGTGCGGGATGCCGTTATAGAGAGTGAGCTCTACTCGCTTCGGGTCGACTAGGATAAAGCGTAGCTGATCAGGTGAGTTACGGAAGAGAAGGGATACAATAATGTTGTGAATCGTCACCGACTTTCCGGAGCCTGTCGTACCAGCAATCAGTGCGTGTGGCATGCGAGCGATATTGGCGAAGTGTACACCGCCAGCCACATCCTTCCCGAGCGCGACAAGAAGTGGCTTTGGTGAGTCTGTGTACTCAGGATTTTTGAGAATAGAAGCCAAACCGACCGTCGAACGGACAGCGTTTGGTACTTCGATACCGACCAGTGACTTCCCTGGGATAGGGGCTTCGATACGGATTGTGCTTGATTTGAGTGCGAGCTGGAGTTCTTGCTGCAAAGCTACGATGCGGGCGATACGGACCCCTTGGGCTGGCTTGAGTGAATAGCGAGTAATAGCTGGACCACTTTCAACCGCGTCCATCTCGACATTAATACCAAATTCCTTGAGGGTGCGCTTAATGGTGAGGGAATTGGCTTTGACATCACCGGCTACAGCTTTGCCAGCGTCTTTTTTCAAAAGGGAAAGTGGCGGGGGAGTATACGTACCACTGAAGTTTTTGACGACAATATCACCCATATTTTTGTTGGTGAGCTCACTGACCTTCTCGGCCACTGCCCGGAGACCCTTCTTAGGTGATTCCTCCTCCGCTTCTTCTGTTTCAGCTTTAGGAGTTACTTCCTCTGGAAGGTCTAGGTTAAGACCATCAAGCCCGAGGTCCTCTTCAGATTCTCCTTCCAGCTCTGTATCCTTTGGGGTAAAACGTGGGAAAACGATACCGGTATTGAAGATGAGGAAGGTACCAATGAGGACAAACCCAAAGAGCAAAATCCCCGCCACCATTTCTCCGACTAGGAAGGAGAGTGGGTAGGAGAGTGAGAGTCCGGCGATGCCGCCGAGGTCCGCCTGGTACAGCTCAAGTGCTGCCAAGATAGAGAAAAAGAAGAGTGCGATACCGAGCATCTTGGAGACACTCACATGCTCGTCATCCTTTGGGTTCATCAGCGCCACTACATAAAAGGCACATGCGACCGGCGCAAGCCAGGCCCCAGCCCCAAAGAGCCAATGGAGGCCGACTTCAGTAAAGCCGCCTGCTCGACCAGCGT
The DNA here is from genome assembly GCA_903839715.1 of uncultured bacterium. Taxonomy (GTDB): domain Bacteria; phylum Patescibacteriota; class Minisyncoccia; order Phycocordibacterales; family UBA918; genus OLB19. The sequence goes on along the minus strand of CAIMDH010000071.1, from coordinate 511 downwards.
ACCCGAGCATCGAGAACAAAAAGAAGAGACCAACCACCCCAACCGTCACCGCAGCAATGGCTTGTCGGGCTTGGGGGGAGAGATCGTCAAACATCGGCGTGCGCTCTTTAACTTCTATAATTGAACGTTTTTTCCTGGCCATAAAACTAACAAAATAAACTAGACTGTATGCGCACATTCTACCACGAACCTACCCCTAATTTCCTGGGGAAACTAGCCTCTTGGCAACGACGCAAAAAATCTCCTTGCAGCTCCGCTCGTCCCGGTCCTCGCTCCAAGCATGATCGCTGCGGGGGACTCGCCGAGCTGCAAGGAGATTCTTTGCTGGCGGTCACGCCTCTAGAAACGTAGGCAATTCCTCGGCCGCAGCGGAGCGGAGGAGGAAGTATTTTCTAGGTTTTAAACGGAGTAGCACAGAACCACGTCACCTACACCACAATCTCAAAGACACCTAAAAGACCTTGTAAAATAACAAAATGTCCTTATAATAGAGACTAGACATTTAACTATT
>CAIMDH010000070.1 GCA_903839715.1 uncultured bacterium | reverse complement strand
GCCCATTCCACCCATACCGCTCATATCTGAATGAGCCTTTTCTGGTTCTGGTTCATCGGCGATAGCACATTCAGTAGTGAGCAGGATACCGGCTGCTGAGACCGCGTGTTGGACACCAGCACGCGCCACTTTCACTGGGTCGATGATTCCAGCCTTAATCATATCTTCTACCATCACTCCTTTTGCCGCATCAAATCCAGCATTACCACCAGCTTCTTTGACTTTTTGTACAATCACTGCCCCGTCCACCTTACCGGTATTGTCAGCGATCTGCTTAAGGGGCATTTCAAGCGCCTTGAGCACAATATTGTATCCAACTAACTCTTCAGCACTAAGTGATTTTTTGGCCAACATTTCCTTTTCTACCGTTGCTGCCGCACGTGCAAGCGAGGTACCTCCGCCAGGTACAATACCCTCCTCAATTGCCGCCTTAGTTGCATTTACAGCGTCTTCAATCTTAAGCTTGAGATATTTCATCTCAGTTTCGGTCGCCGCACCCACGCGAATAACAGCAACACCACCAGAAAGTTTAGCGATTCGTTCTTCTAGTTTCTCCTTATCAAACTTTGAAGTGGTATTTTCGAGCTGCGCCTTGAGCGATTTTACGCGGTCAGTAATCGCCTCCTTCTCGCCAGCACCACCCACAATCACTGTGGTGTCTTTAGTAGAAACAACGCGATCAGCTCGTCCCAGTTGTGAGAGCTCAGTATCTTCGAGCTTAAGTCCAACCTCTTCCGAGATAACCTGTCCACCAGTCGTTACAGCAAGATCTGCCAATACTTCCTTTTTACGATCGCCATACCCAGGCGCTTTTACTGCCAAAACTGAAAATCCGCCCTTAAGTTTATTGACCACAAAGGTCGCAAGTGCCTCTCCTTCCACATCATCAGCAATAATGACTAACTCTTTTTTGCCCGTAGCTGCAATTTTCTCCAGGAGTGGCAAAATCTCTTGCACTGACACAATCTTCTTGTCTGTGATGAGGATTTGAACATTCTTGTACTCTGCCTCCATCCGCTCAGGGTTGGTCACCATATATGGTGATATATATCCTTTGTCAAACTCCATTCCTTCAGTAAATTCTGTTTCGATACCAAATGATTGTGACTCTTCTACTGTCACCACACCATCCTTCCCTACCTTGTCGATAGTTTCAGCAATCTTCTCACCGAGCTCAACACTTTCTGCGGAAATGGTAGCCACCTGTTTAATTTCATCAATTGAGCTGATTTGGGTTGACATCTTATGAAGTGCGGCCACAATGTCCGCCGCAGCATGCTCCATACCATTTCGCACAGCCATCGAGTTAAGACCCATCGTAGTTTGTTTCAGACCTTCAGTTACTAAGGCTTGGGTCAGTACTGTCGCAGTTGTTGTACCATCACCAGCTAGTTCATTAGTCTTATTGGCGACCTCTTTAATTATCTCCGCTCCCATATTCTCAAACTTGTCCTTGAGCGTTATCTCGCGCGCAATAGACACCCCGTCATTAGTAATTGTTGGACCACCAAAGCCCTTATCCAAAATTACGTTCCGTCCTCGGGGTCCAAGTGTTACCTTTACTGCATTTGCAACTGTATCAACACCTTTCTGAAGCTTCTTTTTTACCTCTTCGCCAAAAATTACTTGTTTTGCCATAAATATTACTGCTGAATTAACTAGTAAAAATACCGAGGATACTATTTTCTCCTACAATAAAGTAGTCGTTTTTATCAATTTTCACTTCGTCGTAACCGTATTTTGAAAATATAATCCTGTCCCCAACCTTAACCTCAAGTGGGATACGCTTTTCTCCATCTTCGTCCCACTTACCCGCACCAACCGCTATCACAATCCCTTGTTCAGGTTTTTCTTTCTTTGCTGTATCAGGAATGATTATGCCTGAAGGTGATACCGCACCAAACTCCTCCTCAGCGAGCGGTCGCACGATCACTCGGTCTCCGAGAGGTTTAATTGGACTAACATTTGTCTTACTATTTTCTGACATATTTTTATAAATGCATTACACAAAAGATACTATTAAAATTTGTACTTTTCTGCCACGTCAAAATCCATAACTACCCACGTAGCGGTCACATTATACGGCACCAAAAGTGTGTGTCAAAAAAATACTAAATTACTCACTACTATGTTCTTTAATAGAACGGTAGCGACGACGAGATAAATAAAAATGAGCAGCTGCCTCGATGACACGTATTGCCCGCCACACTCTAAAAATACGCAACATACGGACCACGTCAGCAGTCAGTGGAATTGAAGCAATAAAATCTGGCCAGTTATTCCGCCAGTACTCATACTTGGTGTACTTTTGATTAAAAAAGAGTCCTAATAAAAAATCAGTCATAAATAGACAGGCGATAATCAGGTCGAGACGTATACTTATTACCACTATATCTGGACGTGCATACGACGAGGTTTCATATCCAAAAAGCACCAAGCTAGTGAGTGCTAAACACAACAGAAAAAAAGCATACCAAGCATTGCCCTGAAGAGTAGTGATCACACGTCCAATTTTTTGCATCAACATTATCTACAAGTATAAAGTATTGCAGAGAAATAGGTACTTCTATGTACATGAACAAGACACAATGTGACGCTTTGGATACAAACCAATATCGTCATTGCTATGTTTGATAATTTCTCCCTTTCGTTACTTGGAAGCTTTTAGATACTCAGTTAAATATCGATTAAAGATGTCTGTTTTTGTCGCCATATTCATATGAACGACACGGTAATCTATTTATTAATGACTCGAGAGGGTTTCGGTAACTTTTATTATTGTCTGCAACGGACACCTTGCCACCACCGTCCGTTTCTGCTATTATCGTCCCACATGGAAATCATACAAACAGTGCAACCGGCACTGCCTTACGTTCAGATAATTCTCTCTGTCTTACTTGTAGCTTCAATCTTGTTGCAGCAGCGTGGCTCGAGTCTAGGCGGAGCGTTTGGTGGCGATAACTTTAGTTCAGCTTTCCACAAGCGTCGCGGGGCAGAGCTTTTCCTATTCAAATTTTCAATTGGAGCAGCGATTTTATTTACAATCGCTACTTTCTTGAATTTGCTTGTATAACCCTTCCAGGTAGCTTATTAACCTGAATTGTTACCCAGTCCAACCTTTGGAACTTTTTTCTTAGCTTGGACCCTAACCCTCTATGCGTTTACCACTCAAACGTTTTTCAATTATTGATAAAACATTCGGTTTGATT
>CAIMDH010000069.1 GCA_903839715.1 uncultured bacterium | reverse complement strand
GCATACCTGCTGAGAGCAGTATCCAAACAGAAAAGCCACCCTCTTAGGGTGGCTTTTCTGTCTTATTGGATCCGAAGATGTCTTCTTTCCAAAGCCTTAACTATTTCAAAAAACAATATTAAAATGACAATACCAATCCACACGAACATGAATACTCCTAGTACGACTTCTCCACTTGCGTTCATTATATAAAGATTGAAAAGTGCATGTAAAATAATAGCGACAAGTAGCCCAAATGTGGCTAGTCCTATTTTTATGAAATTTCTTTTGTAAAAGGCTAGCGCCATAAAGATCCCGACCGTTCCAGAAGCAAGTGTATGGAGTAACGTTGACCCCAAGAATCGGAAACTTCCTGTAATCAGGGCATCCGTGTAGTCTCCCGATGAAAGTGGGTTAAAGATAAACAGTGCATTTTCAAGCGCAGCAAAACCGAGTGCTATAGAAATCATATAGATGATGGTGTCTATCGGCTCATCAACAGCTCTATTCCATAATACAACAATAAGTGCACCGGAATATTTCAAAATTTCCTCAATCATTACCCAAACAACTACAAGAGAGGTATCGGTATAGAGTGCCATGGCCTCTTTTTCTAAATAAAGGACTGGCGGAACAATAAGCATGCCTGTTATGAATGCCGATGTGATCAATGTTTTTGGTTCTGGATGGTAACTGTCTTCACGTAACCAGAACCATAACCAAAAAAGAGCTGGTAACAAACCAGCTGTAAATGCAACAGCAACATATACAGACTCCATATTGAGATATTGTAGCACCACCCTGTTTCTTAAAAAACAAACTCAAGTGAGACGTGTTTTAATTTAAAGATTATTTGCTATACTTATGAAGTGTTTTCTAAGACATCATTTGTAAAAAAAGTAATAGGGATAGTCTTTCTCCTCTCTTTCTTTGTCCCGCTACTTTTTGTGTATGGGCACGTAAAAAATATGAGCACTATGGATATGCCCATGTTCGGTTGTCCACTCATGAATCAAACTGCGGTGGTATGCACCATGAACCCTATCGAGCATATAGAAGCGTGGCAACATATGTTTACCGCAATATCAGAGACGCTTCCACTGATGCTTCTCATTTGTTTATTGCTATTCTTTGGCTCAAAAGCACTTCATAATTTTTTCAATCCCCCTCGCATAATTGTATCGTTGCGGAAATATTTTTCTCCGACTCAAAATCAATTCACCTATAATTATCTCAAGGAATCTTTCTCAAGAGGCATCTTGAACCCAAAGCTTTTTTAGCTACACAAAATATTTGATTCTCTTCATATCGAGAGTCATTATCCGTGTAGTTTTTTGTAGATATGTCTATAAAAGTAGTGGGTATTATTGGAGTGTTGGCATTTACGTTAGGAATTGGGAGTGGTTTTATACTGAATTCTGATACGGAAGCCACCGACGGATCGTTAACCGTCTCAACAACTCCGCCTGTTGTACATGAAAAAAAGCAATTGAGCGAGACAATGATTGATGCAATTGAGGAATTGCGGGCAAAGCGAGGAGAGTCGCAAGACATTGCATTTTTAGAAGACATGATTGTCCAACATGAGTGGGCAATCGGTATGGCAGGCGTAGTAGTTAATGGAACAAGACAACCAGAAATTAAAAAAATCGCAGAAGATATTATACGTACTCAAACATCAGAAATTACTTTGATGATATTCCGTGGGGCACTAATACCGAAGATGAATTTCTGCAAATATTGGTTGCCCTGATGGAGTTCGGCGTTAAATATAAATTGAAATTCAATGCCGAAAAATCCTGTTTCGGTGTAGATTCTATTACGCATGTCGGCTTTATTGTTGACAAAGACGGTGTGCGCATTGATCCAGAACGAACCCGCGATATTGCAGAGCTCGAAGCGCCAAAGTCTACAAAGAAAGTCCAGTCAATATTGGGCGTTCTCAATTTTGTTCGCAACTTCGTGCCAGATTTCTCTATCAGAGCTAAATTTCTAACAGATCGCCTCGAAAAGGCAGCTGTGAAACAAGACGCTAAGAAATTTGTTTGGACGCCGGATGACGCTCGACAATTTCAAGATCTCAAAGACTTGGTGCTTGGCGCTCCGCTTCTCAG
>CAIMDH010000068.1 GCA_903839715.1 uncultured bacterium | reverse complement strand
CATACCTGTTCTTTAGGCATTTTCATCACAAATTTCAGACAAAATTGCCTGGGCACCCTATCACAATTTTTGAAACGTCTCGAGAAAATCATGTCACCTTACATAACGAGACTATGTATAACATTGTGAGATTACTACCTTACGCAAAAGGAATCCACCCAGAACCTGTGTCTTTTGCCACAATCCTTTGAGTGGAGTACAAAAAACAAAAGCCACCCTAGGGTGGCTTTAAATTTATGTTTACAAACGACCACCAGACCTAAGTCCGGTGTTTGTATACTAATTACTACAAGCACAGACTATTCAACCTTTGGCTTTACCAATGGAAAGAGCTGCACATCACGAATCGGCTTATCCTCTAAGATAGCGAAAAGTCGTTCCCCGAAGCCAAAGCCACAAGCTGGTGGCATACCGTGCTCAAGCATTTCCACAAATTCAAAATCGGGCATCATAGCTTCTGCATCACCTCTGTCAATAAGGTCTTGCTGGAGATCAAAGCGTGCTTGCTGTTCTAGTGGGTCATTGAGCTCAGAGTAGCCATTCCCTACTTCAGTACCTGCAATTATTGGCTGGAAACGTTGTGTGGCTTCTGGCTGCCCTACCACCTCCTTAGCGAGTGGTGATACTAGCTTCGGGTGATTAATGAGGAAAGCGGGACCGGCGATATTTTTGCGACAGTACTTCCAGAGCGTGTCAGTGAGACGTTCTTTATTTGTGCCTTCGTACTTTACACCGAGCTCCTGGAGCTTAGTTGCAATCTCCTCTTCGGTCGCCGTAGCAAGATTGACGCCAGTCTGTCGCGCAATTTCTCCGGCATAGTCGATACGGACCCACTCATCATGGAGATCAAAGGTATGTTCACCACGGGTAAACTGCGTAGTGCCATACACTTCGCGCGCAATGGTGCGGTAGAGATTTTCTACCAGCTTCATCCCATCTTCGTAGTTGGCAAAGGCTTGGTATAATTCGAGATTAGTGAATTCTTGTAAGTGATTTGGACTAGTACCTTCATTGCGGTACACGCGACCAATTTCAAAAATCTTTTCAAAGCCCGCAGCCAACAATCGCTTCTGCCATAACTCTCCAACTGAGATACGTAAAAAAACATCAATATCAAAATCATTGTGATGAGTCGCAAACGGACGCGCCTCAGCTCCACCAGTAGTGACTTCGAGTGTCGGTGTTTCTACTTCAGTAAAGCCCTGCTCTTTCATGAAGGCACGAGTGACGTCCCAGAACTTCTCCTTACGCTTAAAGAGTTCGCGTAGTTCATCACGAATAAGTAGGTCTAGATAACGCTTACGTAGTCGTTCTTCTTCGTCTTGGAGTCCGTGGTACTTGTCTGGGAGTGGCAGTAGACTTTTACTGACCATGCGCCACCCTTCTACGAGCACAGACTTCTCTCCCCGTTGGGTAATAAAGAGCTTACCCACCACTTCGATAAAGTCTCCCCCATCAACCGTATCCTTAAATAGCGTAAAGAGATCTGCATCAATACAATCTTCTTTAAAGACTGCTTGGATAGTTCCGGATGCATCCTTGAGTACCACAAACATAATGGCGCCCTGTCCACGAATAATCATGACGCGTCCGACCAAGGTGACAATCGAGACTTGCTCAGACAGTGCCTCAAAATCAGCCAGCGCGTCCGCTACTGTATGTGACCGCTCTACTTGCGACACGTACGGATTAATTCCTTTCTCTTTTAAAATATTTAGTTTTTTGATGCGCTCGGCGCGTACCTCATCTAGTCCTGACATATGTAGTCATGATAGCTTGAGAGCGGCAAAAACGCAAAAGACCGGCGCCTAAAGGCGCTGGTCTTTTGCGTTTTAAGTAAAACTAAATATCCCAAACTTTCGTAGTAGTGGAAATTGGTTCAGGTGTAGTAAAGTTAGATGAACAACCGTGATTCTCATCACATTTTTTATACTCATATAAGGTGGTAGATAACTGCGAGTTAGACAACCATTTTGTTTCAAATTCACCACTCAATTCATTAAAAGAAAAACGAATATTATTTGTGGCAGCCACCTTTTCAAGGGTGGTATAAGTATCTGTAACTAAATCAATATATCCGAACTCCGTACCTTTCATGGAATAGCTATTAGAGTTTATGTTTAAGGCAATTTTTGTTTTATCTGGCGATAATTCTGAACCTGTCTCACTTGGAATATAGTATTCACTTGATTTCATTGTCGAAAGAGTGTTTTTTTCTTTATCAAATTTATATAAACCTACATCACCACATGCTTTAGGTGTAAAACAATTTTTTGTAAAAATTATATTTGAACCAAACTCAGTCACATAGGAAAGAAACGGCGAAGAAGCCGCTGATAGGGCATCGGCATCGAGATAATTAATAAATGCAGAAACTAAGAACTCACTATTAAGCGACGGCTGATACACCAACCACCCAATATCTGTACTTATTTTTATTCCTTCAGAATTATAAGGCCAAGTAGTTTTAGGTGTGTCAGAATTAAAGGTTGTACCGAGCATAGACTCAATTTCTTTTTTTAATTTTTCGCTTAGAAGCCGATTATCAAAATCTTTTTTTAATTGTTCCAGACGAGCTAATTCTTCTGGAGAATAATTTTGAGTCGTTGAAGGATTTTGCATAATTTTTTCTAGACGTGCCACATCCTCCAATTCAATATTTTGAGTTGGGTTGATAGGATTTTGTATACCAGGAGAATTCACAACAGTTGATTCAGATTCATAGTTTACACGCATATTCCAACCAACATATGCACCAGCAAAGGGCAAGGTTATCATAACCAACCCTGCTGAAATTTTAGAAATGGTAGTGATTTTACATAATGGTGAATACCATTCAATTGTCTCTACATCATTAGTAGGTGTCACGTCATTTTGAGTTTGTAAGGTCTCTGATTCCATAAGATATTTTGTATTTAAATTATATTTTACAGGTAAAGTGTAACATAAATTATTTTAGATAATTTTCTTAATATTGTCTGTATTTTCCTCTACATCAAAACCACTAAGAACCACCACTTGTGATTTTACAGCCCCCGCAGCGACAATACTTGGAGCGAGGACCGGGCTGTAAAATTGCGGGTGGTGGTTCTGTCAGCGTACTCAAATTTCCCAATAAAAAACAACCGGGTTTTCTGAAGGAAAACCCGGTTGTTTTTAACTGATTACTCTACTTTTAGTACCTTGTACTTCATCTTTCCGGCTGGAGTTTCGAACATGAAGTCGTCTCCCTTGGTCTTACCCATCAATGCTTCTCCAAGCGGTGATAGGTATGAGAGCTTCTTGTCGTGGATGTTTGCTTCATCTGATCCGACGATAGTATAGACTCGCTCCTCCTTCTCTTTGTCTTTTTGAATGGTAACAACTGAACTAAGTCCAATGACTCCCCCTTTCTTTTCGTGTGCAACAATTTTTGCTTCTTTGATAGTCTTTTCGAGGTAACTAATGCGTTCTTCGATTGCAGCCTGCATATCGCGAGCTTCTTGGTATTCGGCGTTTTCTGAAAGGTCTCCTAAGCTACGTGCGTACTCGAGTGATTCAGCCACTTCTTTTCGACGCACGGTCTTTAGGTGATCTAGCTCTTTTTTTAATTCATCAAATTTTTCGGCGGTCAAAAAAGCTTGTATGTCATTCATATGCAATAAAATTTACCCAATTATACGCACTTAAAACAGTAGGTCAAATTTTAGCAACAAAAGTGTTATTCTGAGTCCGCCTGTAGATACTCAGGACGGTTAACAGACATCCATTCGACTACGTCTCCCATAATACGAGTAGCTCCCAGTGCGTTGCTGCGCGGTGCTTTGTCCATCATTAAAATAAATGCGTAACGTGGCTTCTCATACGGAAAGAATCCCGCTGCCCATGAGTTTACATACGCATTACCGGCTCCGACTTCAGCCGTACCAGACTTAGCAGCAATCGCCACGTCTTTTCGATCAAAAGCACGTGCTGTCCCACCATCATAATTTACCGTCTTACGCATGCCTTCATGCACAATTTGTAAATATTCTTTATTGAGTCCAAGATTCACCGTCGCACCTTGTTTACCTTGTATCACATGGGGCTCCACCAATGTACCGCCGTTAGCGAGCGCACTATAGGCGCGGAGCATTTGGATAGGAGTCGTCAAAAAGCCAAACTGACCAATAGCTGTAAAGTATGTGTCCCCAAGACGCCAATCATCATTAAATACCTCAGCCTTCCACGCCGGGTCCGGTACCACTCCCGCTTGCTCCTGCGCAATCACGATGCCGGTTGTAGTACCAAGACCAAATAAGCGATAGTACTCAGCCATCTTGGTAATACCAAGTCCTTTTTGGTCACCATAGCCTCCGCCAATGATGTAAAAATAGACGTTTGAAGAGAAAGCAATCGCTTCACGCATCGTCATAACGCCGTGAGCACGCCAGTCGGTAAAATGAGCGGGTTTGTCAGGATTGTACGGATTGGCTACCAAAATCTCGCCAGTACTCACTATCTGCTTCATGGGATCAATAATGTCTTCAGCGAGCGCTGCATACGCCACAAAGGGCTTTACAATCGATCCTGGTGTATAGGCACCACTAATGACCTTGTTTAGGAAAGGTAACCGATCATCATTATTGTATTTCTCGATTATTTCAACCTCATGACCATCTGCCATCACCTCAGGATCGTAGGTTGGAAAACTCGTCATCGCAATAAGTTCGCCGGTATGAATATCCATAATCGCCCCAGCCCCACTACGAAAACCTGCCCGCGCGCTAGAGGTAGAAATAATCTGATACATGGCCTCAGTCAGCTCAGCATCAATAGAGAGTGTAATCTCACTGCCTTCGGTCGCCTCGGCTATCGCATGTTCCCCTACCACTTCACCAAGGGCATCCACAGCCACAATCTTACTCCCGTTTACACCGCGCAACGCTTCATCGTACGCCGACTCTACCCCACTACGTCCCAAGTATTCAGTACGAAAATAAAAACCCCGCGAATCCTTTTTTGGGTAACTAACATACCCAAGCACCTGTCCTAAACCTAACCGGTCGGTATATGCACGAATGGGAAAATCATGGATACCGCGCGCATCTACTTCATTCCAGACAATCATCTCCCCTTTACGATCATAAATAACACCACGTTCGGCAATAATTACCGCTTCGTTAACACTATTATTTTCAGCAATCGCTCGTAAGTCCGCACCCTGTGTGACTTGGAGCGAAAAAATTTTGCCGAAGAAAAGCGTAGCGACAATCAAAGAAACAATACCGACGGTATACACACTACGTGCCGGTATAGGTAGTTCACGCTTACCTTCCATTCTTTCCATATTAAATGCCGCAATATTGGAAGAGTCCAATAATACCTCATCAAGTTCTACCAAGACCTTACGTTTTTTACGAAATAATTTCATCGTGACCAGTATACACCAATAGCTGGGGCTTGATGATATCGACAAAAAATACCAAAAATAGTGTACTCAGAGTCAGTACTGGAACTGTATAGAATGCCTGATAGTACCCATCAACAAGTACAGTCACTAGCACCAGCTCATAGGCTCGATTGAACCTAACGATATACCAAAAGCCTAGTGGCAACGCCACTATGTATACATGTGCCACAAGGAGCCAGAGAACGAGTAACACCAGACTAATCCGAGTAACTACTTGCATATATTATTCATTCGGAGCGGTAGACTCGTCAGCGGGTTCAGCCTCATCTGTTGTAGGAAGCAACGCAGTTGTCGAAGCAAGAGAGGTTGTGGTGGTTGTGGAGAGCTGTAATAGACCGCGGAGCTGTGTACGGATGTCTGCTTGAATCTCCTCTGCTGCACGAGATTTGATTGATTGTAGTCCTACTGAAACATAGAGCAAGCTATTCATCGCAAGAGGTGGTGTAATATACCCGTACTGTTCTGGTTGTGTGGGCTCATTTTGTACAGCAACAATCTCACCATAAATTCCGCTTGAGACTCCCGGCAAAATTACCAACTGTCCTTCACGAATTGGTACTCCTTGAGGCAATTTTACTCGCGCGACACCTCCACCCATTCCTTCGATTGGTGAAAATACATTTGGACCAAAAATAAACGCTGTTGATTCAAATCCCGGTGATGTAAATAAATCCACAAAGGCATATGTATCCGCAACATGTACCACCATACCCACTACAGAATCAAGACCGGTATACACCGGCGCACCTAGCACCACACCATCTCTAGTACCTTTATCTATTTGTAACACATCGTAAGCAAGCTGACCTGGGCGAGCCAACACTCGCGCTACCAAGCGATTTTCAGCAGCCCCTGCTTTTGCCATAGCTCGTAACTGCATATTCTCTTCAAGTAAGCGGTTAATGGAAAGCTGAGTACCTACACCAGTCGCGGCCGTTACCCGGAGGTTCTCAACCTCAGCAACCAACTCAGATTTGGAACGTAGATAAGTCGGCAACTCTCCTTCCGAAGTCTTAATCCAGAGTGTGGTCGCGTGGAAAGGATATAAAATAACTGATGCTACCATCGAAACTAACCACGGGGATATAAATCCCACCACTACGGTGCCTAGGAGCACAGAGATCCAAGCTCGTCTCGCCTTATGAGAGCTGTGGCGATAGTTCGCCTTCGTTATCGATGAGTACATCTTCATACAAATCCAAATTTTCAATTACGATACCAGCACCCCGAACAACAGCCCGGAGCGGGTCGGGAACCACAATTACCGGAACAAGCAGAGCTTCTTCAAGGAACGATGCCAAGCCAGGAATTAATGCCCCTCCACCAGACACATGTATGCCCCGCTGCATAATATCAGACATTACTTCTGGAGGTGTTTGTTCTAGTACAGAGCGTGTAGACTCCACAATGATATCAACCTGATTTGCAATAGCATCATGCACATCTCGTGCAGTGATAATAACCTCACGCGGCAAGCCAGTCATAACATCGCGACCCCTAATAACCATCTCGTTAGCATTACCCCCATGTTGTGCTGAAGCGAGAGCTATTTTTGCTTCTTCTGCCGTTTTTTCTCCTACATATATCTTAAACTGATCACGGACATATGATGCAATAGAGGCATTCAAATGATCCCCTGCGACACGTAGATTTTTTGATACAACGATGCCATTTAGAGAGATAACCGCAATATCAGTCGTACCCCCACCAATATCGATAATCATGTTACCGAGAGCCTTACCAACCGGCAACTTAGCTCCGATTGCAGCAGCCATCGGCTCTTCTATTAAAAACACCTCACGGGCTCCAGCATTTCTTGCCGCGTCTCGTG
>CAIMDH010000067.1 GCA_903839715.1 uncultured bacterium | reverse complement strand
GTACTCTTTGTGCGTCGAAGCTTCATTGACCTGCTTTCGTTGGACAGCAGAACGGTACATAAGTTTGAGCGACCGCCGGATATACAACTTAAGATGTTTTGAAAGTTTTATTTGGACACTAGTGTGTCTATAACGGAAAGCTTGCTAAATCCAAAAAAACTCGTATACTAGCCACAGTTTCTAAAGACCTACGTACAGGTGTGAGTAATCACCCTAGACCAATGGGCACAAACCGCGCAATTACGTGTGGACCTTGTGTCTGCGCGTATTGCGCGGTTTGTTGTAGCGGTCTCTTAGAACAAAGATAAATTTTGTAGCTGGCAAATTCCTTTGTCAAAACAGTAATTTTTCTTCACTGTACACTTGTACAGCTCAGTCAAAATCACTGTTTTTTCTCGGACTTTACTCAGCTTCACAATTTATCTAATTTATTAGATAGTTCACATGTAATGAAATTCATTATTGGAACCAAGGCCGGAATGACACAGGTTTTCGATGAAAACGGTGTTTGTAAGGCTGCTACTATTCTTAAAGTAGCTCCAGCAAAAGTCTCACAAGTAAAAAGTGTTGAGACAGATGGCTATGTTGCACTTCAAATTGCAACAGGTTCACAAAAAGATCACCGCGTTGCAAAAGCGCAAATGGGTCATTTTGGTTCTGGCGTTAAGTTTGTAAAAGAGTTCCGTCCGACCGTTAACGAAACCGTTGATCTCAGCGGTTTTGCTAAAGATACAGCGTTTGACGCTTCAGTCTTTACACCTGGCGATTTGATTGCAGTTTCTGCTATTTCAAAAGGTAAGGGATTTCAAGGTGTGGTAAAGCGTCATGGCTTTGCCGGAGGACGTCGTACTCACGGCCAAAAGCACTCAGAACGAGAACCGGGATCCATTGGATCGACAGGACTCAACCGAGTGATGAAGGGTACTCGGATGGCAGGACGAATGGGAAGTGATACCGTCACGATTAAAAATCTACGCGTTCTTCAGGTAAATCCTGCAGAAAACGTACTCCTTGTTTCAGGAGCAATTCCAGGTCGAAAAGGAACATTAGTAGAGGTGCGTGGCATCTAAGTAAGCATAACTATATGGACGCAAAAGTATATTCACACGAAGGAGCTGAGGTCGGAAAGATCTCTCTTCCAGAGTCAGTGTTCGGTGTTGCATGGAATGCTGACTTAGTACACGAAGTGGTAATTGGTATGCAGGCAAACGCCCGCGAATCATCTGCCCACACTAAGGGTCGCGGTGATGTTAGTGGAGGAGGTAAGAAGCCATGGAAGCAAAAGGGAACTGGTCGCGCACGACATGGTTCTAGCCGTTCACCGATTTGGGTGAAGGGTGGAGTTTCTCATGGTCCTCGTAACGAAAAAGATTACTCAGTAAAAATCAACAAGAAGGTTCGCGCAAAGGCATTGGCCGTTGTACTTTCAAAGAAGTTGGTAGACGCTGAAATTATCTTTGTCGACGCACTTTCATTTGCTGAACCAAAGACAGCGCAAGCAAAAACCGTACTAAGTGCACTAGCAAAAGGTACAGGACAGACTTCACTAAGTACAAAGCGAAAGAATACTGCGGTCGTAGTACTCCCAGCACGTAATGCTGCTATCGAAAAGAGCTTCCGTAACTTCGGTAATATCGAAGTGATGCAAGCCAAGGACATCAACCCAGTTGATCTCCTTACTTATAAGTATGTAGTAATGACTGAGCCAACAAGTACGCTAGAAGTGATCGGCAAGCGTGTTGGAGTAGTTGCTGCTGCTAAGAAATAAATAGTATGGCTCTCTTTAGTCGAAAGAAGGAGGCTGACTCAGAAGTGAAAACTCCTGTTGTTGGCAAAGCTGCCCCAAAGGCACTTTCAACCGATCGAGACCTGACCAGTGTTATCACTGGTCCACGTATCACTGAGAAGGCTGTCGGTCTTGGCGACATGAATGTTTACACATTCAACATTCGTCGTGACGCAACCAAGTTTCTCGTTCGTGATGCAGTAAAGGCTCTCTACGGTGTGACGCCGGTGAAGGTAAACATCGTCAATAAAAAACCAGCCACTCGTCTCTCAGGCTCACGTAACCGTATGGTGAAGGTGGCAGGAGAAAAGAAGGCATACGTGTATCTTAAAAAGGGTGACACCATTAATCTCGTCTAGTCTATGAAAAAGTATAAACCTACTTCTGCTGGCCGACGTGATGGTTCGGTCATCGAATATAAAAAGAAACTTACATCAACTGCTAGTAACCCACTGAAGTCATTGACTATGGGTAAGCGCAGTACGGGTGGACGTAACAGTTTTGGACGTACAACTAATCTCTACCGAGGTGGTGGTAACAAGCAGACGTATCGTCTCGTCGACTTCAAGTTCGACAAGAAGGATATCTCAGCTCGCGTTGAAACTATTGAATACGATCCAAACCGTAACGGCTTCATCGCTCTTGTTGTCTACAAGGACGGTGAACGTCGGTACATCCTCGCTCCACAAACACTTGCACAGCACGACGAAGTTCTTACTTCAGAAACTGCAAAGGTAAAGGTGGGTAATCGCTTGCCACTACGCGCGATTCCAATTGGTACCTTTGTGTACAATGTGGAACTCAAGCCAGGAGCAGGAGCTAAGATTGCTCGCGCTGCGGGTAACTACGTAGAAGTTGTTGCACAAGATGGCAATTACACACTTCTCAAGATGCCTTCAACAGAAATCCGTAAAGTTATTGCAACTTGCTGGGCTTCAATCGGAGCAGTATCAAACGAAGAGTATCGTCTCGTTGATCTAGGAAAGGCTGGACGCGCACGACACCGCGGACTTCGTCCAAAGACTCGTGGTTCAGCTAAGAATGCAGTAGACCACCCACATGGAGGAGGTGAAGGTAAGTCTCCACGGGGACACCGTCGCGCTCGTACCAAGCAGGGACGTCCAACTGGAAAGGGTCAAAAGACTCGTTCACCAAAGAAATATTCAAACGTATTTATCGTCGAACGACGCAAGCCAGGTCGGCTTATGGGCGGGAAGCGCTAAACCAAAAACACAAACCCCCGGCAAATGCCGGGGGTTTTGTGTTTTTGGTTTAGCACCTGCCCTGCGGCAGGTGCGTAGCGTTTTCCGGACCGGAACGATGTGAGTTTACGAACGAGTGAGGTGGGTGAGAAATGGGACGGGACCCATTTCGCAAGACTCATTGCGGAATTTTATGAGTGAACACGAAATAAAATACCCAATGAGTGGACAGAATCTGTAAGATTCGACAGCACTTATTACAAATTGGAACGAAGTGAACAATTTTAGTTAGTGACTGGTGACGGAAGCGGTTACCCCTGCGGCTTTTACGTGCCGCTTCCCGAACCGCAGATATATTTTTTATACAGCTTAAAAAATCACGCCTTCAATGAGGCGTGATTTTAGTGTGAGGTTTATTCATTTTCTTTTAATGAGCAACGCCGTGGCGGGCTTGTTGGTTGATAGGCTAGATTGCCAAGTTCCAGACAAAGTATCATTGTCCAGTTTATACAAGACAGTAATCTTTGCTGTGCTACTGGGTATATTGAAAGACATTGTGTTGTCTTTGATTTCAGCTTTTATGATTCTGAAATACCCTGCAACATCATTTTTTCCTGGTCGAACACCGAACGAATAAACTACCTGAGCAGTGCAATCTTTGTGAATGCTCTCAATCCAGAGTTCATGTGGTCGTACGTTGTCCCAGGAACCTTCCCAGCCAGTTTCGTGGAAGAAGGCTCGACACTCTGTTGGTGTGTCATCTTCTACCCCTACCACTTTTAAATTGCTAGGTCTTGCAACTTCAGCAAAACATATACTACCACTTGCAAGTAACAGTATAAAAACTCTTAATAAGAACATTTCTTACTCCTGTAAAAAACTGGCAAATTTACCAGACTTTTACTCTAAATTACATCTGGATAGATGTCAATACATCCTGCTTCTTGTGTACCTAGGGTAATTTTTTTACTCTCTCATTTTTTAGTATATTTCGTTTACCTACTTCAGTAGAAAGTACTAATTATTTTAGATTATAGGTAAATTGGTCCAGTTACTTTTTCTTAGGTTGTGGCATTTTATTAAATAAAATTATACTCCTGGCTTCTTATCTCTCGTCTTAAAAGCAAACGCCACTAATTTCTTGTGTTCCTTAAGTTCACTATAGATACGACTGGTCTCAGACGGACTACAGTGCACTGCTACTTTCTGAACGCCTTGTCCAGAAATGATGAGTTCCATGCCAGCATTGGTAAATGATGCAGTAACGTGGCGGTTGCCGCCTTTGCGGCTATTTATGGTAATAATTCCTGGAGAAATTTTGGTGACTCCTGGGATAGTTTCAAGTACACGGACGACGAGCTCGGCTGTCTCGGTGAGAGTGGTATGGGTGCCGGCGCGTAAGTTAGTCATGCGTATAGTGTAGCAGAATTACAAAGTATCAGTATTAAAGCGACTAGTGAAGTGTCTATTTACATGTCCTCTCTCAGAGTAATCTGACGCAGAGGCATGTATACACTCCGTAGGTCGGCTTTGTATTGGGAGCAGCTCATTCCCTTAACCTTTTTCCAAAAAATGTCATACTAGTGGTAATGGATGATGATGCCCTCTACGTCGCACGTTGTCAGTCTGGTGAGACTGATGCTTTTGGTGTGCTCTACGATGCGTATTTTGATAAGATTTACCGCTTTGTCTATTACAAAACATTTAGTGCAGAAGTAGCAGAAGATATTACTAGCGATGTCTTCCATAAAGCACTTCAGAAAATTCAGTCATTTGATGCTGAGAAAGGTACTTTCTCAGCTTGGGTGTACAGGATTGCTCGCAATAGTGTCATTGACTACTACCGTACAAAACAGACAGTGGTACCAATTGAAGACGTCTTTGATGTCGCTGTGGATGACCGTACTGTAGAGTCACTCGATGCCCATGCGACACTAACAAAAGTGACCGAGTATTTAAAAACTCTAAATGCCAAGCAGCGGGAAATTATTACTCTGCGTATCTGGGAAGAGCGATCATACAAAGAGATTGCGGAAATTGTTGGTGGGTCGGAAGATAGTGTGAAGATGGCATTTTCGCGTGGTATTCGTGAGCTTCGAGAGCGTTGCGGCCCGCTTTCACCTCTTATGCTCTTTGTGGCCTGTGGACTTGCCTCGTCAGTGTTACCTTTTTTCGATATTTCGTAATATATAGTATATGAAGCCTACTCTCGAACAATTACTTACCGATATTTATGCCTTGGATGCTTCTTTGCGTGAGCAGGATGCAGAAGTGCGGTCACTCGTGCAAAATCTTTTGACGGAGAAGCCTGTCGTAGCGGCTGATGCTGCTTTTAGAGCGCGTCTACGCGCTGAGCTTTTAGCTGAGCGGACGGTGGTTGCACCTAAAATAAAGCAGCCTGCTTTGCCGTGGTGGCTTTATTACGCTGCGCCGATTGGGTTTGCTACGGTACTTATTCTGATGCTTGTACCGGAGTATACAAAAACCCAAGCGCCATTTGTGCCAACTGCTGTACCTACTACTATCGAGCAATCGGCTCCAGAGGCTGATGAAGCACTATTTATGGACGTCCCGGTGGAGAGTCCTGCGGCAAAGCGTGGCGCTGCGGTATCTACCGAAAGTGAACAGTCGACGTTTGGAGTAGCGGCTGATATGGCGCAGAGTGATCTGCTGTATGTCGGTACCCAAGAACCTGGTCAGGTGGTCCTGGTCGAGTCTGCACTGCTGACTGCTCCTGCCTATGTGGTGATACAAGAGATAGGGCAGAGTGAAGCTGTGCTCGGCATGAGTGACATTATGCTCCTAGGAGAGCAATTGCCATTCGCTGTAACTCTCCAAACATCACTCTTGTCTGGCTCTATGTATGAAGCGGTCTTGTACCAAGACGATGGTGACGGTCTTCGTGCTACCACCAGTGATGTAGTCGTGTTCGCGATGTCATTTTCTGTCTCTGTGCGCTAGTTTGTTACATTTTGAGCGTGGTGCCGTAGTACATACAAAGGCAGCGATAATCGCCCATGTCTTTATTTACTTAACGTAAGCACATAATTTATGATGAACTTTTTTACACGAATGACAGAAGATACCAAGTATTCAATTAAAGTGATCTTGGGACTGGGTCTTATTGTAGCCGCGGTAGCGGCTTTTACTGGCCGACTCAATGAAATACCCGGATTATTTCCAAGTGTAGCCACTAAGAATGTAGACATGCAAGAAATGAGTAGTTATGGAAGAGAGGTAGCGGTCTCCAACCAGGCTTCGAATGGTATCGCAATGGATATGGATATGATGCCGGTACCAACACCGGATTTTGCACCTGGTCCTGATGCAGAAGCATTTGAAGTTAAAGAATATTACGCCACTATCGAGACTCGCTCACTTCAGGAAGATTGCTCAGTGATAGCTGTACTCAAAGGACGTACCGATATTATTTTTGAAAGTACCAATGAGTACGAGCGTGGCTGTTCTTACACCTTTAAGGTCGCTAAAAATCGGGTAGCTGAGGTTTTGGCGCTCATAGAGACACTCGATCCAAAAGAAGTAAACGAAAGTACCTATACTATCAAGCGAGAAGTTGATATGTATACTGACGAAATTACGATTCTGGAAACCAAACTCACTACTCTTGAGACTATGCTCGCTGAGTCACTTGCTGCCTACGAACAGGTTACTGCATTGGCGATTCGTACTAGTGATGTAGAAGGAATGGCACGAGTAATAGAAGGGAAGTTGGCAATAGTTGAGCGTCTTACACAGGCTAAGCTTGATACCGTGGTGCAGCTCGACCGCCTTTCACAAGCTAAGGGTGATGCGCTTGATAAGCTTACCTACACCTATTTCCACGTCTCAGTGTACGAGAATGACTTTGTCGATGGTGGAGAACTCAAAGACGGCTGGACTGCTGCTGTCCAAAATTTCGTGCGGGAGCTCAGTACTCTGGCGCAAGATTTAACTTTAGGCTTTGTAGCATTTGCCTTTATTGTCGTAAAGTTTGTCCTCTACGGTACACTAGTACTCTTCGTCACTCGGTTCGGCTTCCGTTTTGCCAAGCGTGTCTGGCGCGCGTAGTTTGCAAGCTGTAAGAAAAGTGGTATTCTCCCGTCAATAGTAATATATGTTTGAGAAAGTCAAAAATTACACTCTACTTCGACCTCGTCTAAAGAAGATGATTGGGGGAACCCTTGTTTTCGTTGGTATTTTGGGCCTACTGATGCCTGTCATACCTGGCGTCGTACTTTTGGTGATTGGTCTTGAGCTCCTCGGCCTACAATTCTTGGTTTTCGACAAGATGCTCGGCCGCAAGCCCAAGGTGGCTGTGGAAGTAGCGGGATAGATTATCCCGAGGACCGATCTAAGGAAGAAATAGAAAAGCCGCAAATTCGAAGGATTTGCGGCTTTTTCCTGCCCAGATAGCGTTCCAATAGAGGCAAAATCCCTATTCGTGCCAAAACTGTGTATTATTCGTGCCAATTTGGCACGAATAATGCTATAATTTGGCACGAATATGTATACTTTGAATTCAATACAAATAGAG
>CAIMDH010000066.1 GCA_903839715.1 uncultured bacterium | reverse complement strand
TGAATCAATGTGCCAATCAATTACAGGAACTTCTATAATTTTACTTGTAATAATTTTTTTATTTTTATCTGACCATTCGCTAAAATCTATACCACCTTCTCTGCCTGAATAGATAGATAACGTATTAAGATAATTCTCCAAGAAATGGGGACCACTCTTTAATTCTGCAACAATCAAGTTTTCGACTTTCTTAGGGTCAAGACTATATACAGCTCTAAGTGCATTCATTGTGCTGTAGTTAACGTTTCGTGAATGATTTTTAGAACCAAGGAAATCAAAAACTCCATTTCTATTAGTTAAGTCAGTAAGCATTAACATGTCCTCCTTCCTTAAAATAGGTTCGTTAAACATATCTGCGTATATATGCAGTGAAGCAGGAATGCTGCCGACAAAATCAGGGTTCTTCTTCTTTACAATAAGACTTATCGCCTTATCCCATATTTCATATTTTTTTGAAAGGCGAAGGCCTCTTAGTAAGAAAGCCAAGAACATTTGGTTAGAAAGTGGCTTTTTATACTTGATTGAGTCCGTGATCAAATCAATCGCGATCTCTGGTTTATGAGTGCCAAGTGTCTCGAGTAATAGTTGTAAGGTTCTGAACTTCCATTCCCCGATAACATCAGTCTCCGTAGCAAACAAGTTCAATTCATCATTAATTTTTTCTAGGTTTGAGGTAGTTACATTTTTTGCATATTCAATCACGTTTTCGCGGTTTTGTTTTTGATGTTCACCAGAGCCAATTTCATATCTCAATGAATCATCATGAACAAATCTGCTGAATTTTTCATAAAGAGGATCTTTTGTGATTTTGTCATGGAGAGGCTGAGCAACTTCATTCTGTTGCTTGTGGAAGATGAAGTGCCAGAATAGCAGATGTTCTATTTCTAAACAGAAAGATAGAGATGCTTTTAGTTTATGTTTCTTGTCGAACATCAATTTGTCGAGCTTTGAAATTATATACTTGCGATTTTCTTTCACAATAAGCCCAATCGGACTAGTTCGCTCACTATTGTTAGGAAACTGACATGCCTGAGCAAGCATCTGAACAACAAAAGTCTTTGTCATGTTTTTCTCACTTTTCTCGTATATTGCAAAGATAAAATCGACGATTTTCTGGCGCAAATCTTTCAAGTTGTCCGTACCGTTAAGATCACCTTTCCTAAGAGTGATGGTGTCGGGCGTAGTCAGAATAGTGGCATCAGCAGATGTCTCAAGCATTTTTTCAATCGCTACCTTGATAGGATTGAAATTAGCTTCAAAGTCAGTCTTAAAGATGTTCTTCTTGATGTATCCAAAAATAACCTTTTGAGGATGAAGACCTACATGAGGCATCGCCTGATAGTTATATTCGGCTATATCGTCAATCAACTTTACGGCAATACTCCTTACCGATTCTTCTTTATGATTAGCGAATTCAAAAGCAACTTCTACGATCTTTTCTAACTCGTAGTACCGTATGTTCTTAAGTAACTCCAATGCTTTAACTTGAACATTTTCCCAACCTTCTCCCTCAAGACCGTGATGAAGCTTTTGCGCCTTGATTCCTTTTTTCCTGTAAAGAATTTCTACACAAATCTCCAAAACTATCTTTGGGATTCGATAGAAAATAGAGCCGAGATGATCAAGTGCCTCAATGATTTCCTCGTTTGTTTTATATTTCGGTATCTCTGCTTTCTTGGTAATGGCAAAATCAAGCAAAAACTTATTTGCTGTATCGTTGTTTAGCGAAGCTAATTTTGAAAGTTTTTGCTTATCCATATACATATTCTATACCTTTTCTATTAATCAGCTCACTGAGCAGTCCTTGTGCCGCCTTACTATCAGTGACTGACAATACGTCTCCGACCCGAGTCATAATGCCAGTACCAACGAGCTTGTTTGTATAAAAATCAAATTCAAATGTGGTCAATCCTGCTTTTGAAAGTATCAAATTTAAAACAGACTCTTCTGTTGCAGTAAAAGGTGAGTGAAAAAAAATCAAAGCTTCCAAATCGAGTATTTTTTCTAAATCTCCTTGGATTAGTTGAGAAACATTGCCTTTGTACTCTGCAAGCTTATCTTCTTTGATAGACTCATCAGCTTTTGGAATTTCTGTTGGTAAAGATGCCACCGATGGTATCTGCGAAAAATCATTGAAAAGGTCTTCTACGGTTACATTACCGATAATTTTTTCGTCCCTGAAATGAACGGTTTTTGATTTTGCAGATGTAGTGTCAATGTCGCTTATTTTGAGTACATCACTTATGTATGCAGAATCAATAAGTTCCCAGTATGAAACTTTGTTGGGAATATCTATAAAAAATATAAAAACGGGATGCGAACATTTTGAATAATATCGGAGATCTTTTATTGAAAAAGGGTAGGTCTTTTTTCCTTGGACGGTAGTACTTTTAAGCTGGTAATCGGTTTTAGCAACAAGTTCTCTAGAGTCTTTTGAAAATGTCCTTGGCGTAGAGTCCTTATTTAAAAAGTGCAAAATACCATCGGTTGATGGATTAACTCCACCAATGTTTTGAATGAAAACCTCTTTAGAATTTAAAGAACTCCGAAGAATAGTCAGGGAATCTTCTTCCTGTATGTGGGTTGGACTGACCTTTTTCATCTTTCCTGACATGAAGTCATTTTAGCATTTATTGAATACTTAATCAGCATACAAAAAACCTCCCAAAAGGAGGCTTTTTGTACGCTTCTCGTGCGCGCTGTTGATGGTGACCCTACGGAGAATCGAACTCCGGCTTCAAGGATGAAAACCTTGTGTCCTAACCACTAGACGATAGGGCCAAATAGACTTGAATTGGTAGGTGGAGCTGCCAATTCAAGTCGCATATTTATAGCAGAAAAAACTGGATTCGTGAAGGGGGTAACGCGGGAACTAGTTTGTGGTGCGCATGGTGGTTTTGACGTCGAAGCGAGGATTGACCTTTTTGCCAGGGTTGAAGATGTCGTCTGGATCAAAAATGTGCTCGGTCTGCTTGAAAAGCTCCAGCATATGTTTGCTGAATAGCTTGTTTAGGTGCGGGGTGCGGATGATGCCGTCGTTGTGTTCGCCACAGATGTTGCCCTTGTATTTGATAGCAGTGGCAAAGAATTTGTCGGCCATTTTTTCGACCAGCATCGGCGTTGTCTTGTTGGTGAAATCGAGAAGCGGATAAAAATGGAAGTGCCCATTGCCACCGTGTCCATGGACGGCAGACTGCACATTAAATTCCTTGAGCATCTTTTTGATTTCCACAAAGAACTTACCGAGGTTTTCTGGAGGGACTGTCATGTCTTCGAGGAAGGCAGCAGGGCGTCTACTAGGGTCGATAAGCTTGGATAGTGAGAAACTAGCCCGTCGAATTTGTAAGTACATTTCCGCTTCGTACGGATTTTTGACCACGCGTGCTTTGGCACTCGAGACGGACATTTGTTTGGCAATATCTGCTGCGGGAGTTTCTGTGGTGGTATCTTCATCAAATGTTGCCAGGATGGTAAATTCGGGAGTCTTGCGACCAAGACGCACGTGGTAGGTTGTGTACATAGCCAGTAGGGTCTTGTAGTAGTCTAGGCCAGAGAGGCGCTTCTTGAAGAACTCGGGATTCTTAAGGGCAAGGTCGAAGGTGAGGGCATCAAAGATCTCGACGTTGATGGGATTGTACTTGAGAGCTACTAAAATGGCTTTGGCTGCTTCGTCGAGATTGAAGAGAGGGAGTACGACGAGTGAAGTATTTTTCTGAATCGGAATCGCTCGCATCGTGATGTGAGTAATCACACCAACGGTACCCTGACTCCCAGAAATAATCCGCGTCAGGTCAAAATACCCCTTACCTTTTTTGAAAGCAGCGACACCTTCGGCACAAACGTTCCAGAGTGCGTACCCAGCCGTGTTCTTCTTGGTTTTAGGCTGCGCTTTTAGAATTTCTTTTTCGTTTTTTTCGAGCAGCGCAAAAATCTCACGAGCGATACGTGCGTGTTCGTGCTTTTCTTTGATTAGTGACTTGAACTCCTTATAAGTAAGGGGCTTGATAGAGTAGGTGTGGCCGTCACAAAAGACTACTTCGAGAGATTCTACCCAGTCAGCACAGTGGCCGTAGCGTAGCGAATCTGGGCCAGCGGCGTTGTTCGCTACTGAGCCACCAATTGTACAGATATCTTTGGATGAGGTGTATGAAGGTATGTAGGCACCGTGACGCTTGAGTTTCTTTTCGACATCACGCCACATCGCTCCTGGTTCGCAGGTGATGGTGATTTTGTCTTTGGTTTCAACTACTTCGCCAATCTTATTGAGATACGGGCAGACGTCGACGACGATGGAATCAGTGAGTGAGCCACCAGAAAGGCCGGTACCAGCCGCACGGGGAGTAAGGGAAAGTGAAGTGAAACGCTTGGTCTCTCGAGCAATAACCCTTGTAGCGATTTCGAGGTCGTTGGTACTTTTTGGCTGAATCACTACTTGTGGTCGAATATGAAAAATACTTTCGTCGGTGCTGTATTTTTCTAGGATACGTTTGTCACTAGACACGCCACCACGAAAGCCTGCTTCGCGAAACATTTTTTCAATCAGGAGGTGGCCGAGTGGATTGCGTTTGATGATGGGCTTGTTACTAAAAGCGGTGGGGATGATGGGTGCATGACTGTGATATAGCTCAGCATGGCTGTACTTAGGGGCGGCCTTTTGCTTTTTGGCTACCGGGGCCAGTTTGTTCGTCTTGAGGGTTACGACTTTTTTGGTACGGGCATCAAGATTTTTTACTTTGAGGGTAGTAGAAGAACTGGTTTTCATACTTCTATTTTACCGCATCGATTGGAAAATATGGTAGGCTTATTCCCAACATGACACAAGAGACAGCACTTTCTATTTTGAAGACCGGAGCCAATGTTTTTTTGACGGGAGAGCCTGGGGCGGGTAAGACCTATGTTATTAATCAGTATATAGCGTGGCTAGAAGCAGCAGGTTTGACGGTGGCCGTGACTGCTTCAACTGGTATTGCGGCTACACATATCGGAGGACTCACTATTCATTCGTGGAGTGGTGTCGGAGCACGCGATACGTTGACAAAGTATGATCTTGATCAGATTGTGACAAAGGAACGTCTAGTGAAGCGCATGAAGAAGACGAGCGTACTCATTATTGACGAAATCTCCATGCTTGATGGCAAGCTACTGGATATGGTGGATATTATTTGTCGTACCATCCGGCAATCAGCCGAAGCTTTTGGTGGTATGCAGGTAGTGTGTGTAGGTGACTTCTTTCAGTTGCCACCAGTGACACGTAATGGTGATGCGATGCGCTATGCTTTTGAGTCGCGTGCCTGGGAGCATTTGCGACCACTGGTGTGTTATATCACTGAGCAGTTTCGTCAGGAAGATGAACTGCTTCTGAGTTTACTGAGCTCTATCCGACGGGGAGAGATTGAAGAAGATCACTACACACTCCTCAATGAGCAAACTGCTATCGAGTATGAAGATATTGAGCCGACCCGTTTGTACACCCATAATGCTGATGTGGATGCGGTAAACTCAGCTAAGCTGGCTGAGCTTGGTGGTAGTACAAAGTCATATAAAATGCTGGCGCGTGGCAACAAAGTCCTTCATGAGTCCATGATGCGTAATTGTCTCTCACCAGAAGTTCTCTATCTCAAAGTGGATGCCATGGTGATGTGTACTAAAAATAACTTTGAAGCTGGGTATGTCAACGGCACGTTGGCGCGGGTGGTTGGCTTTGATACATATGATGGTAACCCGATTATTGAGACTGCTGATAAACGACGCATCATTATTGAGCCGGTGAGTTGGGAACTTAGTGAAGAAGGAAAGACACTGGCTTCTATCGAACAGTTGCCACTCCGCTTAGCCTGGGCGATTACGGTACATAAGAGCCAAGGAATGTCGCTTGATGCTGCTGAGGTAGATCTTTCAAAATCTTTTGTGTATGGTCAAGGATATGTAGCGCTGTCGCGTGTCCGTTCACTTGCTGGGCTTAAGGTGCTTGGTATGAATGCTAATGCGCTCATGGTCGACCCAAAGATAATCGCTCAAGATGTTCGCTTTACCACTGAGTCAGATGCCGCAGAAGAGACCTTTTTAGCGATGGATAAAGAAGAGTTGGCCACGATGCATGAGCACTTTGTTAAGGCCGGAGGTGGTATTATTCCGAATGCTGAAGCGGTAGCTAAGAAAAAAACTCCAGCCGAACGTATCAAAAAAGAAAACACACAAGTAGAAACCAAAAAGCTTTTGGCGGAGCTTGGGAGTGTGCAAGCTGTAGCGGAAGCTCGTTCGTTCACCGCATCTACTATTGTAGGGCATGTGGAGACTTTGGTGGCAGAAGGGGAAATAAATGTAGCTGAGCTTGAGGCGGTACTTACTCATGAAGCGGGGTGGAACAAAACGGTAAAAGCAGAAATATTTGCGGCGATTGCAGTGCATGGTAATGAAAAGCTGAAACCTATCTATGAAGAGACTGGAGAAAAATACAGTTATATTTTAATAAGACTGGCGCGCGCGCTTGCGACACTAAAGGGTGAATAATCGTGCAATCATTCAAATTTATTTTAGTTAAAGAGGGATTTGTACACTGAATTGAGGTAAAAAATTTATTAGCACAAACTAAAATTTAGAATTAGATGTTTGCAAGGTTTTTAAAAAAAATTAAGAAAAATCGTGTTTCAGTAGGAACAAAACACTATCAACTACACAAAGAAGCTGCTCGAAAGATTATCTTTGAGCGGATCTGCTACTATGCGCCCTTGTGCGGAGTCCAGTATAAACGAGTAGCGATTCGTAATCAGCGACGACGGTGGGGGAGCTGCTCTTCACTTGGTAATCTTAATTTTAACTACCGACTGGCTTTTTTACCGCAGCCACTTTGTGACTACGTGGTAGTACATGAGCTATGTCACCTTAAAGAACTGAATCATGGTCCGAATTTCTGGGCGGCAGTGGAAGCAGTGTTACCAAACTATCTAGCACTAATAGAAGAGTTACATGTTGTTGAAAAAAGACTGCATATGGAAGGACTAGGTATCCTCAATGATCTGATTTCGTAAAGATTTATACTTTTGCTATACTGAGTACTATGAAATTATTATCTGTTGCGTGGTTGGCTTTTGGTGCAGCGCTGTTTACTTTTTTTTCGCCGTTTGCGGTTAGTCAGGCTGAGACGACTACAGTTGAAAATACACCGGTGGTAGAAGAATCCCAAATTTATGTGTTTGGTCGTGATACGTGTGGGTTTTGTAAGCAGGAGTTTGCCTTTTTGACGGATAAAAAACTACCGTTTGTATACCTAAATCTTAATGAAGATGAAACAGCAGCTCGTCTCTATGATGAGGTGACCGCAAAGCACGGACTCACCAAAGTAACACCAATCACTGTAGTTGGTGAACGGGTGATTGTGGGCTTTAATGGCGAAAACACTACCGGTCGCCAGATTACTGAAGCACTGGCGTTGGCACAAAATTCTCCGATTAAGACCGTGGAGCAGCATATTGCGAACGCTCCGGTCCAAAGCGTTGAGACTGGGGCAGGGTGTACGGGTATTGCATGTGATACAGGAACCAGTCAATTTGTGTTTGAGTTGCCATTCCTAGGTGTTGTTGATTTACGCTCCTTTTCTCTTTTCTCTTTATCGCTATTGCTTGGTGTAATTGATGGATTCAATCCGTGTGCGATGTGGGTTCTTATTACATTCTTGGTTTTGCTTTCACAGGCTGGTAGCAAGAAGAAGATGATTTTTCTAGCTACTATCTTCATGCTCGCTGAGGCGATTATGTACAATCTCATCCTTAATGTCTGGTATAAGACTTGGGATTTTGTCGCTCTTGATGAAATTGTCACACCTCTCGTCGGGTTCCTAGCTGTAGGTGGCGCCATCTTTTTCCTTTGGCGCTGGCACAAAAACAAAGATGCACAACTTGTGTGTGATATCACTGATCTTGATACACAGTCACGCACTATCAATAAGTTTAAGCAGGTAATTGAGTCTCCTATTACCATCACCTCCATCTTCGCAATTTTGGTCATTGCGTTTTCAGTGAACATCATTGAATTTGCCTGTTCAATCGGCATCCCACAAGCGTACACCAAGATTTTGGAAATGAACGGCCTCTTGTTTATGGAAAGACAATGGTACATCTTGATATACACCCTCGGCTATATGTTTGACGACTTGGTCGTGTTTGCGTTGGCGATTTGGGGCTTCTCTAAGCTCGAAGCTCATGGTGGTAAGTATGCACAGCTTTCACTACTGATTGGCGGCATTTTGATGCTCTTCCTCGGTCTACTGCTGATTATTAATCCAGGATTGTTGGTCTTGTAGCAAGATTGTGCACTATGTCGTCGCTTCCACCATTGCTCCTCATTGATAAACCAAAGGGCATGAGTTCTTTTTCCGTGATTCGGCAGTTACGGCGGCGGACTGGTATTCATAAGTTCGGCCATGCTGGTACCCTTGATCCTTTGGCTTCCGGCCTGATGCTTATTGGTGTGGAAAGAGGCACAAAACTTCTCACTGACCTAGTGGGTTTGGACAAAGAGTATGTAGCAAACATTCTCTTGGGTGAGCAGCGTTCAACTAGTGATATGGAGGGTAAAGTAATTAATGAAAAGGAATATGCAGGTGATGTTTCCCGTGAGCATATCCTCGAAGCTCTTGCCTCGCTTGTCGGCGAGACGGAACTCCCGGTGTCAGCATATAGCGCTATAAAAAGAGACGGAGTACCAATGTATAAAAGAGCACGAAAGGCAGAAGTAAAAGGCGAGCTTGTTTCTGAAGTACCTCTGCGTATGATGCGTGTCTATGAAGCTGAATTATTAGAACAAAAAGAAGTCGTAATTGATGAAAAAAGACGACTGCAGCTGTCAATACAATTCAAGGTAGGTAGCGGCACGTACATTCGTTCACTCACAGAAGAGCTGGGAGTGCGGCTCGGGTATCCGGCAGTGATGTCAGGCTTACGCCGGACCAAAGTAGGGCAGTACCGCGTCGAGGACGCCAAGCAACTTACAGATTTTACCAAGCCTCACGTAGCGCTCCTGTCCAAAATAAAAGCCTGGTACAAAAAACTCAGGTGGTCAAAATAGTCCATTCAATTAAACAATTTTATCT
>CAIMDH010000065.1 GCA_903839715.1 uncultured bacterium | reverse complement strand
TGAGTGAGAAATCTAACTCTAATACCACAATCGATTGGGATATTGCAGGTAAAATAAATTAAAGTATTCCAATCGATTGGAATACTAAACCCCCGGCGCCACAGGCGCCGGGGGTTTATGTAGCCTACCTAATCAACCAAAATCTTGGTGGTCCTTGGCAGTCTGGCGGTTATACTCTCCAGATCCTGCTTTGAGTAGGAAGTGTTTCGTAAATCCAAAATTTGTAACTTCTGGAGATTGCCAATTTCTTGTGGAAGTCCTGTAACAGGATTACCTGAGAGATTGAGTACACGTAATTCACTCAATTGACCAATTTCGGCCGGAATACCAGTGAATTGGTTGTTACTAAGATTGAGCTCAGTTAGTGCTTGCAACAGTCGCACCTCGGCCTTAAGTGAGCCTGTGAGTTGCTTGCCAGAAAGATCAAGCACCGTACTTTTGTCGCCAACACTAATACCAGTATAGACCTCTACTTTTGCGCCACCTGCAACCGGCCCTGCCATGCTCTCAGCAGCTTGCTTGGCTGCAGTAATCGCATCACTGTAGCTAGAGGCAGTTCCCTTATCTGCTATCGGCGCCATCGGTGCCCCTGGAGAAAACCAAATGACATACATTCCACCAAAAACGGCTATCATCAACGTCAAAAGTCCAAATAATTGCATAACCTTAAGTTTACACCCGATACGGGCACGAGCCTATTAACCTTAACTTCTTTTTACACCACTACCTCCATTTAAATGGAGGTAGTGAATTATTTCTTCTGATACCCCAATCATTAGGGTATCTAAAAACTTTACCTTCTCACTAAGACAAACCAAGGAAAAGCATTTTAAACTGCCAATTAATTGGAATGCAAAAACGCCGCAATGACGAAGTCTTTGCGGCGTTTTAGGTATTCACTCTAGACTCTAACTCCCCTTCTTGCGGTCACCTTCCTTTAGCTTGGCTTTTCGTAAACGCACACTCTGTGGTGTTACCTCTAGATATTCGTCCTCTGACATAATTTCTAGACCAACTTCAATTGAAATAATACGCGGGTTCACGAGCACTACAGCTTCGTCTGTACCAGAAGCACGCATGTTAGTAAGCTGCTTACCCTTGGTTGGGTTCACAGTCATCTCCTCACCCTTGCTAGTATTTCCAATCACCATACCTTCATACACTTCAGTACCAGCACCTATATAGAGCTGCCCACGGTCCTGAAGACTGAAGAGTGCGAACGCAAGTGCTTTCCCTTGAATCATTGATATCATAGACCCGACCTGACGCTTCTTGATTTCGCCAGCATATGGCTTAAAGCCCAGTACTCGAGACGCTAAAATACCTTCACCCTTAGTATCAATAATAAACTGGTTTTTGTAGCCTAGAAGTCCACGTGTTGGCCCCTCAAACATCAGACGTACTTGGTTTTCGTGCATAATCATGTTGGTCATGATAAAGGCTCGGTTACCGAGACGCTCAATTACAGCGCCTTGGAATTCTGATGGAACATCGATAGTTACCTCTTCAAACGGTTCTGACTTTACGCCATCAATCTCCTTCACGATTACTTGTGGCTGTGAGACCGCGAGTTCATAGCCTTCGCGACGCATGTTTTCTAGCAAAATCGCAACGTGCATTTCACCACGGCCACGCACTTCATACGAGTCACCTTGAGAAAAATCTACCTGAAGACCAACGTTGATTTCAAGCTCACGCTCGAGTCGTTCACGAATCTGACGTGAGGTTACATATTTACCTTCCCGACCCGCAAACGGAGAGGAGTTTGGCATAAACTGGAGTGCAATAGTTGGTTCATCTACTGCGATAGTTGGAAGTGCTTCAGCGTGCTCCATATCTGTCAGCGTGTCACCAATGTTGATGTCTGAAAATCCAGCAATCATCACAATGTCACCAGCAAAGGCTTCCGCTGTTTCAAGTTTCGAAATACCTTTAAAAGTAGAAAGCTTAACTACCTTTCCTTTATTGATTTCAGTCGCTCCTTCATGCTTAACAAAGAGTTGTTGTCCGGCCTTAATAGAACCCTCGTAGATACGAGCTACCGCCAAACGACCAAGGAAATTGTCATAGCCAAGATTAAAAACCTGAGCACGAAGATGTTCTCCCGCGATGTAGGCTCGCGCTGGTGGGACTTTTTCCAAAATCACATCAAGGAGTGGTGAGAGGTCTTTGAGCTCATCACTCATATTGCGCTTTGCAGTACCATCACGACCAACCGCGTAGACTGACGTAAAATCTGACTGCTCATCATTAGCACCAAGTTCTAAGAAAAGTTCGAGTACCTGCTCTTCTGCTCGTGCCGGATCAGCAGCTGGCTTATCGATTTTATTGATTACTACAATAGGTTTGAGACCTAGCTCAAGAGACTTCTTGAGTACGAAGCGAGTTTGTGGCATTGGACCTTCCTGTGCATCTACCACAAGGAGTACCGAGTCAATAGATCGAAGTACACGCTCAACTTCAGAACCAAAGTCCGCGTGACCTGGCGTGTCTACAATGTTGATTTTAGTACCCTTGTATTCGACTGAGGTATTTTTGGCATAAATAGTAATACCACGCTCTAACTCAAGCGCATTACTATCCATTGAAGCACCTTTTTCACGAGCTCCTGTTTGCTCCATGAGAGCATCAGTGAGGGTAGTCTTGCCATGGTCTACGTGAGCAATAATGGCGATATTGCGAATTTCCTTTGACATGTATTAAATTTTAAATTATTAAACTCGCTTCGTATAAACGAGAAGAGCGCACACAAGATGGGCGCGCCCAGAAACGTGAGTAGAATACCTATAAAATGCCTATTTGTCTAGTGTTTGACTGCAAGGTTAACGAGTTTTTCAGGTTTCCTTAGCAAAAAAATTGGAACAATTTATAGATAAATTCAAGGCAGTAACCCAGTCATATAAAAAATTAGACCTCGTGATATTATTCACAAGGTCTACTCTTGAGCAGTATTCAATAGGTCTTATTTTGATAAATCCTGAACACATTGCGTGGGGTGGGTTCTTGTCCCATTTGCCTACATTTCCGCAAAATTGGAACGTAGCACTTTATGGGTAAAGTTAGGAACGTGTAATTATGGACAATGAACATCTCTCCGTCCACATTAAGCCTACGACAAAGCTTGAGTTTCTTGTCGAAACTGTCTAAAGAGTAATCTAAGATCTTTGGCATCTTACAGACTACCTTCAACGAACCCATTAACCCATGTCTAGTGAAATAACTAATCTTTTTATCGATAGTCTCTGGAGTGTAATCTAAGATCTTAGGCGACTTGGCGATAATTATTAATGGGTCCTCAAAGCCACTTTCAGAGAGATAACGGACCTTTCGATTAATATTATCAATGGAAAGACTTAATATTTTAG
This sequence comes from uncultured bacterium, assembly GCA_903839715.1. Taxonomy (GTDB): domain Bacteria; phylum Patescibacteriota; class Minisyncoccia; order Phycocordibacterales; family UBA918; genus OLB19. Next base: position 138 of record CAIMDH010000065.1, on the reverse strand, counting down.
GAGATTTAGTAATTATCTTCACCGGATCTTTAAAGCCAATATTAGTAAGATGGTGAATTTTTTTATCTATATTATCAAACGAAAGTCCCAAGATCTCAGGCATAGAAGTAATTATCTTCACCGGATCCTTAAAACCAC
>CAIMDH010000064.1 GCA_903839715.1 uncultured bacterium | reverse complement strand
GGTCGTAGACATAGTACACACAAAGGAGACCCTGACGTATTATTAGTGCAAATTTATATTATAGAGTCGCTCTGCGTTCAAGAGGAGCTGCTCTTGCACCTCCGCAAGAGGCAGTTGCTTTATTACTGCAATCTTCTTCACCACCTCAGCTACATAGCGCGGCTCGCAACGTTGCCCGCGGTATGGCACCGGTGAGACATATGGTGCATCAGTCTCAGCATGCATATGCGTAAGCGGAATTGCTTGTACCATTTCCTCATACACTTTGGCAAAAGTAATTACGCCAGTAAAAGATACCGTGAAGCCAAGTTCAAAAAACTTCTCAGCCTCGGCGAGCGTGCCTGCATAAAAATGGATATTACCCGGTACTTTGACATACTGCTTGAGTGTTTGATATACATCTTCATAAACACTACGACCTGTGGGACTTTCCTCACCCGGCTTTGGTCCACGAGTATGAATCATCAGTGGCAACCCCAACTCATTCGCAAGCTCTATTTGGCCTATAAAAGCCTCCTCTTGCGCTGCAAAGCTATCTTTTGGTGTATGGTAGTAGTCATAGCCACATTCGCCAATTCCCACTACTTTGGCACTCGTAGCGAGCGTACGATAAAAGGCTGAATTAAAACGTTCACCAGTAGTCGGCGCCGGAGTACCACCAGTATCATCTTCATCCTCATCAGCTGCACCCGGCACAGCCTGAATCGGATGTAGTCCAATAATCGCCCAGGAACCCTCATGCGCATCGGCGATTTCGACCGCAAGCTGGCTCGTCTTCTCATTTGTGCCGATGTTTATATGCGCCACCGCAGCGGCCAACGTCCGCTCTAACACCACTTCCCGATCTTCAGAAAATGCCGGCAGGTTAAGATGGGTATGTGTATCAATACAAGAGTATTTCATAGATTCAATTAGAAGGTTTACTTTTATGATTCTAGGACTGTACTTAGGTTTTGAGCATAAGTGTCCACGCTTCCATACCAGTGGTCAGCTTCATGGGTAGGTATGAAGGTAATGTGAGGAGCATGTTTCGCTAGAGTAGTTTTGGTGAATTCATAGCTAGTGACGGGGTCCTCGACATTGTGAAAGGCTACAGCTGGTAGTGTAAACGAATCAACTGGCTCCCACCCCTCCATAAAAAGATTTGTAGCAGCTAAATCAAATGGAATACCAAAGAATACACAACGCACTGGTGTAAACACTCCATGATACATAGCGAGAAACGCCAAGAGTGAGCCCGCAGACTTAGCAAAAAGAATAATCTCCGTGCCAACAGGCAGAGTAGCTACATGTTGGCTGATTTTCTCCTCTTCGCGGACAAAGTTTATATTCGTTTCCCCACTTACCCAATGGTCGTACGAAAACATGAACGCAGAATCAAACTGGTTACTGAAGTGCTCGAGCATCAGCTCACCCCAAGCTTTATTCTTACTACTATTGCCAGGCAGTACGATAACGTGACGCATATTATTTTTCCAAACGACTGAAAAGATTTTCAGGTTTTTTGTTTTCCTTTACGGCATCGAGGATAATCGTGGCAGTGGCAGGCATAATTGGTTGGAGGGCGGTCGCTATCTGAAATACTTGTGATCGGAGATTGCGGAGAATTTCTTTGGCGGCTTCGGGTTCAGTCTTAATTAATTTAAACGGCTCAGTCTCGGCAATTGTCGTATCAGCTACTTGAATAGTGTGCCAGATATCAGTCAGTGCTTGCTGAAAATTGTATGTATCGAGAGCCTCGTTATTTCCTTGTACCGGAACAACAAAAACACCTGGCTCGAGATGTGTCTCGGCCATTTTCATAACTCGAGCAACAAGGTTACCAAGACCATTGACGAGATTGGCGGTGTACCACTCATCCATCTTCTCAATAGTAACGTCGGAGTCATCAAACGGATGGACGTGCCGAAGAAGGATGTAGCGAGTGGCATCAGTACCATACTTAGCAATCAGCTCGTATGGTGAAATGACATTACCAAGACTCTTACTCATCTTCTGGCCACCGCTATTAATAAAGCCGTGGTACACCACTTTGTCGGTTGCCTTTACATCGGCACTCTTGAGCATCGCCTGCCACATCACGGACTGGAAACGAATTTGATCTTTTCCTGCTAGCTGCAACACTTCACCTTCAGTCCAAAACTTCGTAAATACTCCTCCCTCCTCCGGCCAGCCGAGAGTACTAATGTAATTAGTAAGGGCATCAAACCACACGTACATCACTTGGTTGTCGTCACCTGGTACGGGAATACCCCAGTCGAGCCGTACCTTCTCCCGACTAATAGAAAAATCTTCAAGACCCTGCTTCACAAAGGTAAGGGCTTCTTGGCGGCGCCACTCGGGCTCGATAACTCCCTCTTGGCTAAGATACTCTTCTAAGTAGGATTGGTAATTAGAAAGTTTGAAGAAATAATTTTCCTCTTCAATTTCTTGGCATGGTTTGGTGTGAGTTGGACAGATATTTCCCTCAAGCAACTCATCGGCTTTATAGAAAAGCTCGCAGCCCACACAGTAGAGTCCGCTGAACTTCTTTTTATAAATATCACCCTTGGCTTCAGCCCGGCGCCAGATTTCTTGGGCAGCTAGTTTATGCCCCGCATCTGTAGTGCGAATAAAATTATCAAAAGAGAGATAAAGACCACTACCAAGCTTTTTAAACTCGTTGGCGTAATAGTCGACATACGCCTGGCGGTCTTCACCTTTTTCATCAGCCTTCTGAGCAATCTTCTGTCCATGTTCATCAGTACCGGTAGTGAAAAATACCTCATGACCAAGGAGACGCCAGTAGCGTGCTAAGGTGTCGGCTTGCACAATTTCCAAAGCAAAACCAATGTGTGGATCGGCGTTTACATACGGCAAGGTCGTCGTGATATAACGTGGTTTTTTGTCTGACATAATGAAATTACTCTAGCACAGCACAGAAAATATAAAAGCCACGCTATAGTGCGCTATACTTGGCATATATATGGAATCAAAACGACTGATTTATCTGGGGATGTTTATCGGCGGGTTACTTGGTGGCTTAGTACCTAGCCTCTGGGGTGCCGGCAGCTTTTCTTTTTCGGCAATTCTTGGCAATGCTATCGGAGCTATTGTTGGTATCTGGGTGATGTTTCGTCTGACGAGGTAGTTTT
>CAIMDH010000063.1 GCA_903839715.1 uncultured bacterium | reverse complement strand
TAGGCGAAGTCTGGTTCTCACCTAATATAAACGGAGTAACGGGAGCCCAGAAATTTGTACCATTCCCGGCAGCTGATTTCCGCACAAGCTACACAAACATAAATGCAAATTAATTATGAAAAAAATTATACTTGCTCTTGTTTTGCTCCTACCATTTACTTCTTTCGCAGAGGTCCCAGCTTTTCCGATGGCTTTTTGGGGAGTCGCAACTATTGATGGCGTAATCGCTCCAGCCGGTTCAGTAATCGAAGTGTATGGTGGAAGTAGTAAGGTGGGTGAGGTAATTGTTAAGGATGGTGGCGTATATGGATACACAGAGCCAACAAAACAAAAACTCCTAGTAGAAGAAACTAATGCTCCACTTTCATTCACTATCCAATCGGTAGGCGTAAATGGGGGAGTGGAGACTGCTGGTTTAGTAGCTATTACACATCCTGGGTTTGTATCTGGTGAAACTGTACAGAAAAACCTAGACTTTAAAATCACAACCCAAAGCACCGGCGGCTCATCAAGTGGAGGCGGAGGTGGTGGAGGTGGAGGAAATCGAAAAGCTAAAGTTTCTACACCGATAGTTGAGCCGCTAGTACTTGGTCAAGCGACAACTACCGTAACCTCTGACGAAGAGCTTAGAATCCAGCTACAAAAGCAGTTAATAGTTCTACTTACGCAACTTATTGCTCTACTTCAGCAAAGAATGGCAATGTAGATTGAATTTGATTCAGCATTAGTTAAAGCCTCATTTACTTGAGGCTTTATCTGTAGACGCATTACATGCATTTATCCCTAACAGGCAGATTAAAACTATTTTTTATTGCTAGCCTGCCAGATCATATAGCTTACCGTTCCGACGTATTGGTAAATCACGACATCGCTACACCGATACAGTGACCCGTGAGTGTTTCTGTCTTTCAGCAAAATACCGCTTCAGACGTTGCTTAGGATAAAACTTCAGCACCTCATGTTCAGGAAGCATTACTTGATGTGGTCCCGCTACACCTGGCCGACTAGGACGCTTCACTAAAGCAAAGTCGCCCAAGTGAGGCAAACGCACTACTTTGTGCCGTCGTAGTTCTTGAGCCACTACCTGCACCATTGCCACATAAATGAGAAACACCTCATCGCGACTCAGGTGATTCAGTTCTTTTGATAGCAAATGATAGAACCGCTCGTCGCGTAGTAGGTCTTTGTTCGTTTCGTAGTTAATTGGTGGTTTCCATGCCATCACAACACTATATCTCAGTACCTTAGTTTGAAAATTTTGGTGGAATTTTTTTGACGACCTCGTTTTTTAAAGACCAATTTAAAACAAACCACCCCGTCAACCAATAATTGTGAGACGTCCCGCTACTTACCAAGTGTCTCAACTGTATAAAAGAAAACCGACCACTCCGGGTACTGTCTTTTGTAGCATCAAGGCTCCTAGGACTCATTTTAGGAATGAAGCATTTAATATTGCCCAGCATCATTTGCATTGATTACTTCAGTGCGGCCTAACAGAATAGTATGAAGAACATAAACACAATCTTAAAGGAACGAAAGGTGGAATCGACATGGCGAGGTAGTGAGAAGACAGCTGAACAAATGCGTCAGCAAGTCAAAGAACGTTTTGGCGAAAAGGCTGCTAGGGAATATGATCCGTTGAGACATGTGATGACCTTGCGACAATGGGGACGTTACGGTATTAGAGTCAAAGCAGGTGAGTCAGCTCTAAAGACGTACACCGTGATTGAGAACGATGAAGAGACAGGCGAAGCAAAACGGGTGCGACGGTCGCTACCAGTGTTCCATTACTTACAGACTGATTTAGCTACTTCACATGAATAACACTACTTATGCGCGTCGAGCGACTCAACGACGCACCTACCACACACCGACTCAAGCACAGCATCCCGCTCAGGAGGCCGTAGAATCGGTTATAAGGCAGTATGAAGGGGAGTTTCAGCTCAGAGCACAGTTTATAAAAGACGACGCTTCAATGACAGTATTTCGCAGACCAAACAGTGTAGTGGTGGGATATATTTGTAGACTGTTTGACTCGGAAAATCGTTGCCTGTCTGAAGGTAGGGGTGTTTCGATAATCTCGTTTCAGACTGGTAGATACATTAACAAAGCAATTCTCTATGCGCGCAACGCCAGTCTCATTGATTGCGTAAGTCGAGCTAGTAAACTCTCTACGGTGTTTGCGTCAGATGAAGAGGATGGGAGTGAAGTTAGTCAAAACAGCTATGCTTCAAATCCACCCAAGCAACAACCATCAGAAAAGCAGGTAAAATATCTTACGTCGCTGATTGAGACGTTACCTTCAGATGAACAAACTGATTTACTGACGCGCCTACCGCAGATGAGTCGGTATGATGTATCACAACTGATTAATACTTTAAAAGAAACCTAACATCAAAGCCGGAACTAGCATAACGCTGGTCCCGGCTATTTTGTTGTTATTAGCCATAAATAAGCGTATTATTACATCACTCCGCAAGGAGAGATGACAATTTAATACATGACCTACAGCCCTAGGGAGCCATGGTCGAAAATCCCAACGAAGATACTAAACTGCACGTTTAGCTTATTCTTCGTTGGGTCTTCATCCGAAAGGGTGTTGGGGCTTCGGCTCAAGCTGGCGTGCAGTTTAGTGTATCTGGGCGTCGGCGTTAACTATCAACGCCTATGAATTTGTATATAAAAATTATCATATTGATTGCAGTCTTACTGTTGGGAGGACTCGCATGGTGGTATATGGGGTACAGTGAAGATAAGGGTGACTGTGAAAGAAGGGTCTCATTTCGTGGGTCCACACAAGATGGATATTTTTGCCTCGGTGGAAGACTTGGGACTGGAAATGAAGGAGGATGTACGACAGGTGCGTATGAATCAAGAAGTCAGGCAGTTGATGCGTGCATGAAATATTATAGGTAGGTATGCAGTCATTGATAAAAACTAAAAAGCTTCTAGCTCTTCTGGTTCTCACCACGGCAATACTAGCTGCGTTTCTTTACGTAAACGATAGACCAAACAATGCTGAGCTACGGATGCAACCAACTGATGAAGTGATCACTGCAAAAATTTGTCCTACCGATACTAATTTTGAAGAATTCTGGAATGCTTGGTCCTATCAATATCTCACTGACAATCCAGACGCAGATATAGATATGCAAATGGAAGACTGGAATACGCTTGTCGGTCTGAATGATTGTGGTGAGGAATGGCTTGACCCACTTGATGAAATGATTAAAGAGTATAGTGCCTCTGGTACTCCTGTGTATTGGTATGACACCCCTTGAAGAATTTAGAAAGCTGGTCTCAAACGCCGAGGAACTGACTGAGGATCAGCTAATAGTATTTCGTGACCTAATGGACGCACAGGCTAGCTTCATTCTTGACTCATTTATGATTGAAAAGGCAAAAGAACAGCAATCAAGTAATGATACAATAGAAAGATATGAAGAAATGGCTCAAAAGTAACAAAGTAGAGCTTGTACTAGGCATCGGTCTCACGCTCTTTTTGATAAACCTATTTACAGAACAAGATAATGACCTTTACACCATTTCAATTCCGTTAGTAGTGATTGGTGGTTTGATGATGTATAAGAGACACTTCCGTTCTAATTTGTTTAGTTCTCCGTTCCTCGGCTCATTAGACAATGTTGACGACGATGAGCTATATGAAGATGCTAAAGAGGCAGTTCTAGAGGCTGGTAAAGCTTCGACCTCATACATCCAGCGTAAACTTCGTGTTGGTTACTCAAGGGCCGCTCGCTTAATGGATATGTTAGAAGAGAAAGGTGTTATTGGTCCAGCTACCGGAGCTGAACCGCGACAAGTTATCAAAAAATAGTCTCCTTGCTCGATATTTTCGAAGGCGTATACTCAGTTCTATGAACGTTTACCTGTAACGCGCCACATCTAGTGGAAATCCGTACCTGTAACATGGTTCAGAAAATCACATGGATGACACGTTAACAGTAAGTTTGCAGGACGGAAACATTGAGATAAGCAAAAAGGGTTTTATCGCTCTACTTGATGTTGGTCCTGTAAAAGAATATGTGGACTACGAAACCGCTCTAAGTAACGGCTCTATTAATTTTGCAGTCTTAAAAGAGCTGGCTTTTAAAGCTGATGTACCATACCCATTATTTTTTGCACCGTTTGAGCAAATAAGACTACAGATACGCGACTATAACGCACAGATATATTCTCGTATACCAAGCAAAAAGGATTTTAGTCTACACTCGCGCGGTCGTCTGCGTATCGAAGATATAAAACTGATCGTAAAAGACATTAGCAGAAAGCAGATATTTTTGTCGCGATACGTACTAACTGAATCTGCAAATAATCCATTTATAGGTTTAATCGCAAAGGAGATAAAAGAAAAACAGTCTGTCATTTCTATAGCAGAAACACTCCGGACGCATTTAGGTGTAAACTTGGACGAACTTAGAAGTGGGTCCAAAGAAAAAGTAGTGTCCTACATTGTTAACTGTGCTGAACAAAATAATATTTTTGTATCATTCAGCTCGCATAATTATATGCCACAAAGGATAACAGGGCTTGATATGAGTGGGATTTGTATAAAAGATACACGCTTTCCTTTTATATTTATTAATACAAAGGACGGGGAAGAGAATCCACGAATAATAGAACCAGCTGGAAGGCAAACATTTACGCTTGTTGCAATGTTAGTAAGCATTGGGATGAACAAGTTTATTTTCAACAGTAAAACAAAAGATTCTAAGGCTCCATATTTAAATGAGGTGTACTCGATTGTTGGCGAATTTCTTATACCTGCTAGTGATATTGCTGGAGAATCAGCCGAGACAATTGAAGACCTAAAAAATCTATCGAATAGATTTAAAGTTACTCCTAGCATGTGCTTGTACCGATTAGTTGAATTGAAACAGATTGATATAGCTTTGGCCACAGAACTACGAAGAAGACTTAAAGAGGACATTACAAGACGAAAAGG
>CAIMDH010000062.1 GCA_903839715.1 uncultured bacterium | reverse complement strand
TTTGGCCGATGGCGCCAGCATGCCTGGCACACGAGCACTTGAGGCTGGTCTCATTGATGGTCTTGGAGGTCGCAAAATGGCTAGACAAGTATTAGCAGAGAAGCTTCGTCTAACTGAAGAAGAAGTTATCTTTTGTGAATACACCCCTGAATCATTTATTTTCTAGGTGCATTTAGTAAAAAATATATTTGACATATAAAAAACAGAGGTCGCCACGCCTTCCCACATTTTTAATGTTATTCATCACCTAAGCTATCGATTGCTTCAACCAAACGTAGCCTTTCGGTAAGTTGACGATGTAACTCAATGCGAATATTGATGCTTTCAAGTAGTTCTTTCTGCTCAATAATTTTTCCTTCAGTCAAACTAGTGACTTCAACTAAATACTTTGTATCGCTACGTGATAGTTTTTTCTTTTGGTCAAGCACTATGATAAATTCTCGCAACTCTGCGAGAAAGAGTGCGGTACTAGAAATACTTTCTGCCAACTCCGCTTTCATGTCTTCTGCTTGAATAAGCCAATCATCCCAATATCCTGCAAAGGGACCGTATTGTTTGTGGATGTCTAACTCGACAGTAGTGACCGCATTTCTGCAGTAAAGAGCACGGGCACGAAGTTTATCCAAGAGACCATGATTTTGGATTAAAAGTAACGGTAAACGTTCCATACCTATAATAATAACACCGTTGCGGCTTAAAAAGAGTAGTAGGGATATAGAGTGTGCATAATGCTGGAAGTGGTCTGCCTAGAGGATAGGGCGGCTGTCTTTCTGGGACCTTAATTGCTTTAAACCTATTCTTATTGTATAATATTTGACGTCTTTGATGTAAATCAGAGACTGTTCTTTTTATAAACCGAACCGAGGAGAAGAAAAAAAATGCCAAACAGCATCATGGTAAGAGACGCACAATTGCGCTTTGCGTATATGTGCAACACTTTTGATTCCACTAAACTAATTACGTACGCGGTCGATACAGGTATTGTGCCAAACATGACTTCGGCTCAAGCTGCCTTTAACGGTTTATTGCAATGGTTTGCTTGTCATGACAACGAAGACGCTGAATCATCCAGGCAAGCTATGCTTTCAGGGCCAGTACACATGATGCACCAAGCTTTTGTACAGAACACCGAACTTTATTCGCAGTTCTGTCAAACATACATCGGTGCATTCGTGCAACTACTGAACAGCAACACGGCTGAACAAGTCGATTTTGCTCGACAGACAGGCTACCTTGAGGAAACCATCAATCGTCTCGTCGAAGTGTTTGAGTATGACTTATCGTCTGTTTTACTGCCCTGGCAACACCAGCAGTATGATCATACAGTTCCGATCGCTGCAGTTTCGGTGATGGGTCATGAAGTGCATAAGTATCAAAAAATTACTGACCTTGAGCATGGAACCAAAGATGCAAGACTAACTAAACCCCGGCGTAGTCGCTAATTGAAAATGAGCTGACCACCGCAAAATCCCAACATACTTGTATGTTGGGATTTTTTATTAGCTCTAATGAAAGTATTTGCTACACAGAAGTCACTGATTGCAAAAACACATCAGACTGGGGAGTGAGCGATGCTTCGTCGATGCTTGAGAATATGGAGGTAAAGAGTTTTGATTTACCGTTTAAATCTGCTACTCTAGCGCCATATGTCATTATCTGTTGGAATTGTAGGATTACCCAACGTCGGGAAGTCGACTTTATTTACCGCTCTCACTAAAAATGAGGTTTTAATTGCTAATTACCCGTTTGCAACAATTGATCCTTCTGTTGGCGTAGTGGCAGTACCAGATGGACGTTTGGCGAGCTTGGCTACTCTTTCTAATACCGCCAAGATTATTCCCGCCGTTGTTGAATTTGTCGACATTGCCGGCTTAGTTGCAGGAGCCGCCTCAGGAGAAGGTCTTGGTAATAAATTCCTGGCCAACATCCGTGAGACCGATATGATTGCTCAGGTAGTGCGCATCTTTGAAGATGGTGATATTCATCATGTCTCCGCCGAAATTGACCCACTTTCTGATGTTGAGGTTATCAACCTCGAACTAATCTTGGCTGACGCCGAGACTGTCGAAAAGCGCCTTGGTAATGTCGAGCGCGACGCCAAACGTGGCGACAAAGACGCGGCAGTCGAATGGGAAGTACTCACCCGCCTCAAGCCACACCTCGATGCCGGTAATCTTGCCAATGCGCTCCCTATGACTGATATAGAGCAAAAAGTGGTAAAGGGGTTACACCTGCTCACTATGAAGCCGTTCCTGTATGTCTGTAACAAGAAGACTGATGCTTTTAATCTCGATGAACAAAATGATGACCGTTGGCTGAAGCTCGTAGACTTCTTTGAACGTACTGGTGCTGAATATGTGGTAGTGGATGCCGGAATGGAACATGAACTCCGTGATTTGTCTGATGAAGAAAAGAACGACTTCCGGCGTGAATATGGTGCACAAGGAAGTGGTGTTGAGAGTCTCATTCGTGCCTGCTACCACCGTCTCGGTCTCATGAGTTACTTCACAACAGGCGAAAATTAGAATAGTGCTTGGACCGTACCAATAGGATCAACTGGTCCCAAAGCTGCTGCGGCTATCCATACTGACTTTGAGAAAAAATACATTCGTGCCCAAGTAGTGACCTTTGATGATCTCATTGAATGTAGTTCGTTTGCGCAGGCACGTGCTGAAGGCAAACTCCGCACAGAAGGGAAGGAGTATATCGTAAAAGATGGAGACGTTATAGAGTTTTTGATTTAGTGAAATGAAAAATCCCGCACCTGGTGCGGGATTTTTTAACTAAGTTCTGTTGGGAGATTGGCGCGCTGTAACGGGCTTACGATATTAGGGTTCCATTCAGCTTTAATTTCGCCGTGTTCTTTTTGGTATTCAGCTATTTGATGTTTGAGGTACTGCTCTAGCCTTTTTACATGCTGTGGTGTAAGGGTATAAATGGTTCCTTGTGATCCAGAACTGAGTCCAATTACAAAATACTCGGGAGTAAAGCCGAGATTAATACTCTCACAAAATAATTTTGGCGCTTTTTTCAAATCATCTGATTTCATAGAGGAGTAGTATCTCATAAGAAATGAGAAGAGCCAAAGTACAACGCGCTGCTACTATTTATCTATAATAAGCGTATGATTATACCTATGGAAAACAACACCGCTAAGCACTTTGTGCTCCAATTAGGATCATTACTCACTTTATATATATCCGTTTCTTTTTTAATAGTATTAGTTTTTGCACTGATTAACCTCGCCTATCCTGATGCTACTGAGTATTACTATCAACTCGAAAGTTACAGTAGTAGTGTCCGCCTTGGTATTGCTATGCTTATTGTATTCTTCCCGGCCTACCTCATCGTAACCCTTTTGGTAAATACACAACGACGCAGTGAAAAAAATTCCAGTTACCTCGGCATTACCAAGTGGCTGATGTATCTTTCTCTACTCATTGGGGGTGGCGTACTGCTAGGTGACCTAGTTGCCGTCATCTACCAATTCCTTGAAGGGGAACTGACTACTCGTTTCTTGCTCAAGGCGGGATTCCTCATGGTAATAGTTGGTGCCGCATTTTATTACTACCTCCAAGACGCCCGTGGTTTCTGGCTCAAAAAAGAACGCGCTTCTCTACTATATGCCGGTGGCATAACTGCAGTAGTATTATCATCGCTCGTAGTTGGATTCTTTCATATCGAAACACCACTTCAAGTACGCGAAATGCGTCTTGATGACACCCAAATTTCAGATCTTCAACAAATCCAATGGAAAATCGAGGAATATCTCCAACTAAAAGGCCCCAGCTCACTCCCGGTAAGTCTTGAAGCTTTGTATAAAGACACTGACGTACCAGTAGCACCGGAAGATCGTACTGCGTACAGTTACGAAGTATCAAAAACCGGATTTTCTCTTTGTGCTACGTTCTCACGTGACTCTTCTGAAATAAGCAACGAATTCGTCGGTAAGCCAATGTACGATACCAGTATGTTTATTAAGAATGCTGAAAACTGGTCATATAAAGCCGGTAGATACTGTTTTGAAAGGGTAGTGAAATAACACACTGTTGATTAAAAGCCGCACAGTTGTGTTCGGCTTTTAATATTTTTTTACAACCAAGAAAACCCGTGTCATACTACCTGATACTTACTGGTTAGAAGTTTATTATGCACAAAAAGTTTGATTCAGCAGCAATCGAAAAAAAGTGGCAGCAAATCTGGGAGGAGGAGAGTATCTATGACGTAGGTGCTCGCGACACAACCAAGGAAAAAGAATATGTGCTTGTTGAATGGCCCTACCCATCAGGGAATCTCCACATCGGACACTGGTACGCTTTTGCTGTACCTGATATCTACGTGCGTTTCAAGCGCATGAAGGGTAAGCAGGTCCTCTACCCAATGGGTTTTGACGCTTTCGGTCTTCCTGCTGAAAATGCTGCCATCAAGCGTAACCTCAATCCAAAAGACTGGACTAACGACAACATTGCTTACATGAAAACCCAGCTTGCCAGTATGGGTAATGCTTTTTCGTGGGATAAGACCACAAACTCCACTGACCCGTCATACTACAAATGGACTCAGTGGATGTTCACTGAATTTTTCAAAAATGATATTGCGTACCGTGGTACAGGGATTGTTAATTGGTGCCCGGGTTGTAATACGGTAATCGCCAATGAACAAGTCCTATCCGACGACACTTGTGAACGTTGCGGAAATGGTATTGAGAAGCGGCGTATGCCGCAGTGGATGCTTCGTATAACTAAATACACCGACCGGCTCACGGATGATCTCGCTGCCCTCAATTGGCCTGAGCACATCAAGGAAGCGCAGCGACAATGGATTGGTCGCTCGAAAGGCGCAGAAATCAGCTTTGCTCTTTCTACCGGGGATACTGTTACCGTGTTTACCACTCGCCCAGATACGCTTTTTGGCGCTACTTATCTAGTACTTGCTCCTGAGCATGCCCTAGTCGCCCAAAATGAGGCTAGGATTGATAATTATGCCGAAGTAGCTGCCTATGCAGCTCTATCTAAACAAAAGGACGAACAGGACCGCCTAGACGCAACCAAGGAGAAGACTGGGGTAAAGCTCGAAGGTATTACTGCCACCAATCCCGCCTCCGGCGAGGAGATTCCGGTCTATATTTCTGACTATGTACTCGGTAACTACGGCACCGGCGCCATTATGGCCGTCCCAGCACATGATGAACGAGACTTTGCTTTTGCAAAGAAGTTTAATACTGAAATTCGCAGAGTAGTCCAACCAAATGTAGTTAGAGTTATTGAATTACCCACCCAGTCAGCAAATTATAATTCAACTGAAGTTTTAAACACTGCACAAAAATCTCTAGAAGACCTGTCTTCCATTTATACAGGCACAGACGGCAAACTTATTAACTCTGGGGAATTTGATGGTATGGACTCAGAGGAAGCTAAGGAAAAGATTACAAAGAAGGTCGGCGGCAAGATGACCTCAACCTACCGCTTACGTGACTGGTCTATCGGGCGGCAGCGCTACTGGGGTGTACCAATTCCGATTGTGTATGATCCGGAAGGAAAGGCCCATCCGATTCCTAAAGAACACTTACCATGGCTCTTGCCTGAGGATGTCGATTTCAAGCCGACTGGTGTGGCGCCACTAGCAAAGAGTGAGGAGCTGAAGAAGCGTACTGAGCATATCTTTGGTCCAGGATGGACACCAGAAGTCGAAACAATGGATACCTTTGTGGACTCATCGTGGTATTTTCTTCGCTATCTAAATGCAGATAACGAGACAGAACTTTCATCTTTCACTTCCCAAAAAGAATGGATGTCTGTAGACATGTACTTTGGTGGCGCAGAACACACCACAATGCACCTCTTGTATTCACGTTTTTGGCAAAAGGCACTTTT
>CAIMDH010000061.1 GCA_903839715.1 uncultured bacterium | reverse complement strand
CGGCGAAATTATATAATTCTTTAAAAAGGTATCCGTGTATTTGTTGCAAGCCACAAGTAGTCCCTACTTCAAACATAGCTAGTTCAGCACTATCAAAGAGCATAATGGCACGCTCTTTGCTTTGCTCGTCGATGCTTTTCATTGTTGTATTATAACATTTTTACAAAATTTTTTCTCAAAAATGCGAAAATAGTGAACATGTGAGTCAGTCGCCTGACTTGTGATGTGTTTACTAGCGGCCCGGGACGATGTTCGAACTTTTGTAGTTAAAGAGTTCGGAGAAGTCTGACTGCCTCAGCAGCACCTCTTTGGCGATAAGTCTCTGTAATTTGCTTAAGCCTTATATCTGTTACTCCAATCCACAAATTTACTATTTGTTTTTCTCCATTTTTATTAATAGCGATTTGCGTCCCTGTCTCACCATCATACGTGATGGAATCCGTTTCAAAATCATTCCAATATATTAAATCAGAGTATTTGGTCCACACACCTTGCTCGTTAATTATCAAAGTAGGTTTATTTCTAATGGCAATATAGACGAAAAAAAATAACAATGAAACTAATAGTATACTTACTATGATGACACCTATGCCCCAACCTTTGTCTTGACCAAAAAGAAAAGTGAGCCATGTTATAAAACATAACGAAAAGATCATTCCGTAACGATGTATAATATTTACATAAAACTCTATTTGAGTCTCGTCTTTTATCACAACACTCCATTTAGGAATTTTTTCTATCATAAAAACATTATATCAGAACAGAATTGATACGATCTTGTGTAGCTTAGGCAAAGACCAGCTGCTGATCAGGACTCGAAGCCTACTGATTCAGTTCAGGTTATGAATTACGAAGGAAGACCCTTCATAGACCTATTAGAGACAAAGCATGACCATACCCATAATCCTAGTCTGGGGTTATTGTAAAAGTACTCTTTGACTCAAATACAGACTGTTTTCTTTGGTTGATATTAGCTTTATCTCCCGTGTATATAATTACACTTACAATGTAATTACCGGTCATAGAAGTTGTTATGTCATTAGTTGGATACCAAGTATGGGTCATTATTCCGTTTTTTGCAGGATAACACTTGCTACCATAGCCGATATTTCTACCAATAATTGGTCGACGGTAAAACGAAACGCAAGCTTCCGCTGTAGCATCAGACACACCGCTCATACTCCAAGATACAGGCACGGCATCATCAATTGAATACGAACCATAGGCAGGTTGCATATTTGATACGATTCCGTTACTCAGTTTATCTTTACTCAATACGCGAAACACTGCTTTACAACGAGCCGTTGATCCGTCGCTGCCCGTCACTTCCATAGTTACATATGGATTACCAATTGCATACGCAGTAATTAAAGTACTTCCCGTTGCTGGTAAATTTTTTGGCATTGATGGCAACTGTCCCTTGCCGCTCATATCGTCAACAAAACGTGCCGATACAGCATTACTACTCCACTCCAATTTCACATCTTCACCGAAAGCGTAAGATTCCTGAGTCGCAGCAATTTGACATGACAACGCATCTGATAAAGATCCTTTTTCAACAAAAAAAGAGACGCCTGTATCAGTTCCACCAAGATATCTTGTTTTTGCAGATAAATCAGTGAGCATAACACCAGAAGATGGAACAGAGAGATTCCATTCAGAAGACTCTATATTCGTTCCCGCCACAAATGCAATGGTGCGTTGGTGGGTACTACCTGTCTTCAGACTGATATTCTCCTCAGGTAAGGTTAGGTTATAATATGTTTTATTAGCACTCTTCTCCACTGTCCAATACCGTTCACTTGCAACATATTGATCGTGAGTTTTATTCCCACTATCGTACACTCTTATACGTTCAAAAATTTCCCACGGCTTTTCTACACCATCAACATTTAGTAAAGAAATTTTCATCTGTCGCAAAGATTGTTTTTCCTGCAGAGTGAAAAACACTCGTGCGACCGCAGTCTCTAAACCTGGCATAATCGTTTGTTGACCTGTTGCGGAAATTGCGTAGCTATTACCTACCTGCTGGGTAGCTAAACGCCCCTTCAACTGTACGATAAGAGACAGTAGTTGTTGAATTTGCAGTTGTAATTGTTCTTTACTTGTTGTTTGCACTTGTGCCCCAGCATGTTGCGGATTGAAGGATGAGACAATCCCGCACAACATCACAAAAATAAAAAATTTTGTAAAAAAACTTTTTGGTTTGAAAAAATTATACATATGAATCATTATCATAACATAATATGAATCACCGATAACTTAACAAGTTCATGTAAGCAAGCTATTGAGTTTATAACGTAACCTTCTCATCTTTGTCTCGGCGCTAGTACACGTAAGAAAGGAGTTTTTACTCCTCTTTTTACGTGTCGTTAGTTTTGGCGGGTGGACATTTGATTGTTTATTATAACTAAGGTAAATTATATACATCACGACGAAAAGGGGCCCAAACGGTTAATTACCTAAGGCCCCCTTTTCATTTCCCAATTTTGGATGTCTACCTTACTCAGATCGTCAAAATACTGCCTGGTAATTTGTTTATACAAAGACGATGCTCGTTTGCTGTCTGGAAAAAGGACTTTCCTAAACTTTTGTTCTTCTATAAGAAAATCAACCAACATTTTATAATCGCCGGCACCAGATACCAAAACAACCTGAAAGTTTCTGGTCAAAAAATTTATAAGGCAGTTTTACAATAGGATTCACAGACCCTAAAGAGCTATTTAAAAATTAGTAAAAATACGCCTATCCTCAGAATTGATCCTGATTTTATTACCATATGGCATTGGAATTTGTGGTTCAGTGTGACCGAAGTCCATGTTTTGAACAATTGGAATGTCTTTGTTGTAGGCTCGGACAGTTTTAACGATTGTCTCTTGTTGTTCCTTTCTGTAAGCTGATCGCTCTTCAGGATTTCGTGGCTTATCAAATTCGCGTGCTTTAGCTCTGCCGACACATACACCTTTTACCCTCTCAAGAATTCCTCGCTCACCCAGTGCCCTAAAAAACCGCATCACGTAATCAGCGGTTGGAATTTCTTCAGAAGTTTCCATCATCAATACAATATCATCAAATTGTTCCAAGGATGGTATAGGAACACCATGTCGCAGCATCTCATCAACTGACTCTACACAACCGCCCCAGAGCAGTCCTTCAGCATTCTTAGTGCCGTCCCATGACCAACCCACATTTGGTTCGTATTCACGCTCTTTAGCTAATTGTTTTGAGTCACCCCAATCAAGTCCAATGTCGTTAAAAGACTCGCTTGGAACTATTTCGACCTCCCCTTCATCAAACAAGGCGTGTTTTATGTATTTTACAGTGTATGGATTCATCTCTTTCTGGTGAGCGAACTGGGTAAAGAGTGCTGACCCATAAAACGACGGTATCCCATTTAAAAATAAGAAGTTACAAAAATGTGAATTATCACTATAACCAAAGAACGGCTTAGGATTACTCATAAAAGGTTCAGTAGGAAGATTCTTTATGTATGTAACTTGTATGTCGCCACCTAGGGTTGAGATAACGCCTTTAATTTCTGTATCAGAAAATGCTGCTATCAAGTCATTAGCCTTTTCTGTCAGCGTTGCATCGAGTTTGGCTGTGACTGGGTACATTACCGGCTCCAGTTCAAACACTTCACGAATGCGCTTAAGACCAAGATCGTGCACATGTGGCCACACAGCAGAAGCAGCAAAACTAGGTGACACGATTGCCACCCTGTCTCCTTTGTGTAGTTTTGAAAATTTTTTCATAACTGAAGTATACCAAATTGAATCCACATCACGGACTCGAACCAAATTATTGTTGCTAAATATAGCTAGAATCCATTGCTGGCTGTATTGGACGATGTTGGAACTTTTTTAATGGGAAGTTCCTGAAAATCCATACACTACCTCTCTTTTTAAAGCTTTTAATTTTTCAAACATACTTAATTGGTTTTCATACACTGATTTAAATGACTCAAGAATTTCTTCCATTTGAGAAACGTACATAGCCTGCACTATCTTCATTTCTGCTAACTCATTAT
>CAIMDH010000060.1 GCA_903839715.1 uncultured bacterium | reverse complement strand
GGTATCAAGCTGTGATAATAGAATTTCTGCACAACTCTGAAAACTATCATGGTCATTAGCTGCTGCGCTGTCGGCGAGTTTTTTAAATAATGTAGCAAGTGTATTCATATTTAAAATTTACACTTTTTTCATATTTTAGCAAGATAAGGTACAACACAAAATCTAGCCACATATTTCAGACCTATATCAAAAAAATAAGTAGGGGAGTGGGAAGCCAGAGAATTATTAGGTTGAGTCTCAAAGGAAAAGATATTACCGCCACCCATTTACAACGTAATCAATAAGTGTTTAGATATAAACAGCTTTTGCACAGAATCTGGAGTTGACGATTTTATTGTTTATAAGCACTGAGAATTTTCTATACACGTCTATATATGAGCAAAAAACTAAAAATACCTAGTCAAAATACTAGTACATACAATCAATCAACTGGATTGAAAAAATTCGTAGCCTCTATAATCGCATTTGCGATTTTTTTTAGCCCTATTCAAATCCCGCTGTCTGACATCATTTTAGAGGAAACTAGTTCAGGTGAGGTGATAATTAGTGTAAACAACGACGCTCAAGAACAATACAAACTTCAAAACGAAAGCAAAGTACCCCAAACAAAAACCACATACACTAGGGGTGAGGAAAATACTAGTATTGTCACAGCCAACCCAACACCGCTTCTACCAACCACCGATACTCTGTCACCGAAATCGATAATAAAATCGGATTTAACTCAAGTGCTTGACCAAAAGCCAATAGTACCAATAACCCTACCAAAGAGAAGCACCCGTAAAAACAATACTGTTGCTGCCGAGCAAGTAGCGGCCGGTAATAGTGCCAGCGAACTTACCGCAGTGACTCTTGATGAGAACGACAACGTTGTCGCTGTTGTAGATATCCATGGTGCTGAAACTCAAGCTGAATACAACGCCGCTGGTGCTCCTGTTAAAATTACTAATCCAGATGGAATAGTTCAATACTATTCATATGATGTTGATGGTAATGTAACAAGTATATATCGTGAAAATGTCTCACCAGTAGCACAAGCTGAATCCAGCTTTTTCTCTCGTACTCTAAGTGCTGTCATAAAGCCACTCTTAGCATTCGCTACTATCGGTACAACAGATGAAACGGAGCGAGTTACCGTAGAATACAGCGACGGCAATCTTACTGAAGTTAGTAACGGGGAAGCGGACTCAGAATTTGAATATAATGAAGATGGTTTGCTCGATCGGGAGATACGCAATGATGGAAGTACCATCGATTATTATTATGACGAATTGGGGAATGTTGTCGAAAAAATAGAGAGTTCGGCGCTAGACGACATACCTGGCCCAATCACATTATCCTTAGCTCGTTTTCTCTCAGTAACTATTGCTGGACTATTACCTGACACAATGAGTGAAACCGCTGAGTACAATGACAACAACCAGCTCACAAAATACAGCTTAATAAAGGACACAACTGAAATTAATGAGGCTGAAACAATTGAATCTGGAGATACCTTAGAAATAATTCCAGCAACTACCACAGCATCATCTGAAGCCAGCACTTCTACACCGGTTACCACTGAGTCAGTTATTTCTTCAATCTGGCAATCAGTAACCACAATTGGAAACAAGTTGAGCGCTTTGCTTTCACTTAGTTACGCTGAAACAGGGGATGAAGCCGCCGCTGTTGTACCATCAGATATATCATCCTCCGTAGGAGACTTAGATAGTATTGTTACCTCCACTACCGAACCAACCCCCGTTATCACGGATAAAAGTGTTGAAGCAGCCTCGACCACCATTGACAGCTTGCCACTAGTACCAGAGTCTTCCGTCGATACAGCGCCCGTACAAATCCCAGAGACAAAACCATTGTTCGCTATTTCTTTTGCGTATGATACACAAGGAAATCTAACCCAAACCAAATCTGGCTCTGGATTCACCACTACCTATTCATACAATCCAAACACAGATACTCTAGACGGAAAAACAGTATACGACAGCAACAATAATGCCCTTACCACTCTCAGCTACAAAACAGATAGTCGCGCACGGGTGATAGGAATAGGGAGCAACAGCTTTACTTATTCCGACGATACCATGCTCGTGACTGATGGAAACACTCATCTCCGGTATGACGAACGTGGTAATCGTATTGAACTACGTACAAGTGCTGATAATACTCAATATACCTACGAAGGTAACCGTCTCTTATCTGCAATATCAAATACAGGAAGGACCGTATCTTATACATACAACGAACGCGGGGGAGTGACCGAAGTCAATGACAGTCAATCAGGAATTAAGACATTTTTCTATACTCTTGATGGAGCTATCAGTGAAATCACTACCGACAATGAGACCGTCGGTTACACCTACGACGCTCTCGGAAGACGCCTAAACCGCACTTCATCACTCACAGGGACTATTGAGTATCAATACACCGGCACAAACCTCAAAAAAGTGAGGAATTCTGACGGCATAGTATTACGCGAGTATTTCTACACTCCAACCAACCAATTGGTAGCAGTGAAAATCAACGACACCCTATATAGCGTAGTAACCGATCGAAATGAAAGTGTTAGTGGACTCATCAACGAGTCAACTGGTGAGTACTTATCACAAACTTATGACACCTGGGGTGCCGTTACCGAATCAACTTTCCCGTCTGAATTTGATCTAGGATACCTCGGTGCCTTTAGTGAAAATGCATTCGGCTACTCAATACTCGGACCTCGTGTTTACGATCCGGCTATTGGCCGTTTTCTAGCCAAAGACCCACTCCCGGGAATAATCACTGATACTCTTAGTCAAAACGAGTACATCTACGCAAAAAATGATCCACTCAACCAATCCGACCCTACCGGACACGCCAGTGAACCGACAGAAAACAGCAGTTCACCAAAGCGCGCTTTAGTTGACACTAATAATGCTATCACTGATATCAAGGAACAACTTCAAGACGCTAAGGAGCTCGAATCAACCTTAAAACAAGCGAAGGAAGCCGCTCCTGAAGACTCAAGTTTGGCTGAGTTTTATATTGAGGCGATTATCAAAACTGGAGCACTAGAAGACATTCTAAGTACCCTCCAAGCAATAAAGACTGAACAGGAGCAGGCAATACTTGAAAACGAAAGCAGTATCATCGAAGTACCAGTAATTGAATATACAGCCACTACTACCGCTGAATCTATTTTAGAAATTTCTCCTGAATCAGCTGCTACTACGACAGTGATCGAAATGCTGCCAGAAATTTCTACCACTACAACGACAGAGGAAATACTAGTACCAGAAACTTCTACCAGCAGCGAGGTTGCAGATACACCAGCGTTAATAGAAATTGATCAAAATACCGTACCGATCGAAACAACACCAACTCCAGGAGAAGATAATCCTCTTCCAACTCAAACAGAAAATATTGATTCAGTAGAGTCAGTGCCCGCAACAACTGAAGCCTCTTTGCTAAACACCATATTACTTTCAGTTGCAAAAAGTATTGACAGTCATCTACTCAAAGCAGAAGCGAAGAAAAAACATAAAAGCTCAACCAAGAATAAGAAGAGTAAAAAGGCAGTAAGTAGCAAGGCTAAGAAATCACAAGACAAGAAAGCCAAACAAACAGCAAAACAAAAGAGTCAGCTGGTTAAGGCACAAAAGCAGCTACTAGCGGTAGCAGCAGCTCAACTAAAAATCACCCAGGCCTCAGTCCAGACAAAGATTCCGGTTCCAACTCCAAAAACATCTTCGCTTGCAGGAATGGTAGGGCAAAACAACAAGGATGTTGCACAAATCACTACCGCTCCAACCAAACCCGCCACCTTCAACAACCCAGTCTCAGGCATCAACTTAATCCAAAGCCCCTCAGCTGGTATTACCCCAGCCACCCTGACATTTGGTAACAACCTTGGTACTAGATTGAAGGGTTGGTTCAATGGCTCCAAAGAGTACCTAGCTGTCGGCGTATCCTTAATCCCGGTAGTTGGTGAAATCTACGACGGCTGGACTATCTACGCTCAGAAAGACCCCATCACTGGAGAAAAGCTCACCATTGTTGGCAATGCCTTCACTATACTTGGTCTTGGCACTATTGCTGGCTCTGGTAAAGTAGCAAGAGAGATAGGAGAAAGCGCCCTAAGGAAAGGTGTCCAGAAAACTGGCGCTAACTACGATCTGATTAACGAAACAGCTGAAGAAGTACTAAAAGAAGTTGATCTCATTGCTCTAGCTAAAAAAGGAAAAGCTGGATTTGATGAATTGATTGCGAAGATTATTGACAGGGTGGAGGTGAAGTATTTGGCTAGTCTATCTGCGATAGCTACAAAAATAGCCAACGGACATGCCTATGATAAACATATTCAGGAGTTTGCTGATATTGGAATAGAAACAAAAGACGATTTCATCAAACACATTACAAATGTTATGAGTAATCCTACCAGACATGGTCTTCTTGAACGTAGTAGAGCATATTACTATGATAAACATACAAACATCTTAGTGATAAAAGACCCTAATAATGTTGATGGAGGTACAGCTTTTATGCCAGTAAAAAGTGAAAAGTATATTGATGAAGAATTAAAATAAGTATCTTATGAAACTAAATGACGTCGAAAAAAATATAATAAAGCAAGCAAGAAAAGAATTAGTTTACGGTATAGGTTTAGATAATATGGAGATTAAACCTAACTACACAGAGGGAGTATTAGATGATCTGCTTATTAAAATAAATACTGATGATGAACTAATACTCAATTGTGATGAAATTAAAATCGCAAGAAACTTAATTACAGATTTATTGCGTGAGCTTGATACTTTTGAATTTTTTACTCGCACAGGTTACTCACTAGATGAAGTATTTAGTGTTTTGAAGAAATTAAAAAACACTGTTGATGCAATCTGTTATACGAAAAGTATGTAGCAGCAAAACCAGCCACCTTCAACAACCCAGCCTCAAGCATAAACCTAATCCAAAGCCCCTCAGCTGGTATTACCACTGCCACTCTCACTTTCGGTAACAACCTTGGTACTAGTCTGAAGAATTTCTTCACAGACAGCACAACCGCCCACTACGCCCTCACTGCCTGTGGTTTTGAGCCCTCAACCATTGGCGCTGCCTGTGGTATTCTCGATGGTGTCCTGTATATCTTTGAAGGAGAGTGGGGTGATGTAGGATTGTCGGTGTTTGCTGCAGTACCAGTTGCTGGTGTCATAGGTGACTATGCCAAGATGTCGAAGTTGGCAGCGGAGGCGGTGGAGAAGGCGAGGGTGTATACACCCCGGTAGCAATAAAAACACTAATCGAAGTTATGGACGTTGTCAGCGGAATGAAAATAACGAAGCATACCTATGAAAGATTTAGTATTACATTTTGATGTTTCGGAAAAGAGCATTATTGAAAGCGCTGAGATAGTAAAAGAATTCATACCTTTTTTAGAGGAAATGAAAATGTATTATTATTTTCCCTTTTCACAAAAGAGTGACTTCGATAACATAAGTACACAGATTCAAAAGGATTCTGATACATTTAAATTTGTTGAAGCTGAAAAAAGTATCAAAGAAAGTTGGAAAAAATATGCTCCTAGTATCATTCCTAAGCTAAGTATTCTCTCAAATGATACACATCTAGACAAGTATCGATGTGTACTCACATTTTATGGTCCGTATGGTTATTACTATACCCCAGACACAATTTATATAAACATTACAAAGTGTAACCCAGATGAGTGGGTAGAGACTTTAATACATGAAATGCTCCATCTGATTTTATCGGAACAGATAAAGAAGCTGACACATTTAGAAGAAGAGCGTTTTATCGATAAGACATTCGTGGAACTATTTGGTGATATTTTTCCAAATTATGAGGTTCAGGACATTTAAAAATATCAACAACACTGTCACTGCACACTTAGAAGGATAAGGCAGGGATATTCGACTTACCCTTGAGCCATCACTCCGACGATGCACATAATTGCTATTAATAACTATTTGTTGTATAGTTTCACACAGTAGTCACTCATCCGAGTGACTGTTTTGTTCTCCACAAACCAAAGAAGGATACGCAAATGAAAGACGATTCTCTCATCATGATCCCTACGACTGCCAAGGTTACAAAAACCAAGACAGTCTTTCTGCAAAACGACCAGCAAATCATCATCAACGCCCCGGGTTCTCTTATGGGGAAGTTGGTTACATTATGTGACGGCGCACTCACAAAGATGCAAGTAATTGACTCACTTACCTCTGAGTGGGATCAGGAGTGTGTTGTTGAGCTGATTGATGAACTCTTCCGTCTTGGACTACTCATCGACCCTAAGTATGTATGTGAGGATGTGTGGCGATACGCCACAAACCCTTCACGTTACGCTCGTGCAGTCAGCGACCAGGAAGCTGCCGAGTTGGCCCAAAAAGCCTGGGAACGCCAAAAAGCTGGGGCTGTTTGTAATTACTATCAGAAGTCAAAGTTCAATTTTGGTAATCTTCTCGAAAACAGGTGTTCAACTCGTAGCTTCTCGAAGTTACCAGTTGAATTACAAGTCATCGTGGATATACTCTGGTCTGGATACGGTGAATGCAGAGATGCTAAACGCACCGTTCCATCAGCCGGGGCGTTGTACCCAATTATGCTGTACTTAGCACTCATGCGTTCGTCGGGAGAACTTTCTCCGGGTGTATATCGTGTGAATGTCAGTCAGATGTGGTCAGCTGGGTTCGAAATGATCTCAGAGGATGTTGCCAAACTCCAACGAGCATTTATGGACCCATTGATGGCCGAAAAAGCACATGGTGCGGTGGTTATTGGCGGTTCTCTGAAACAGACCGCTGAGAAGTACGGTAATCGCAGCATGCTATATGTTCCGCTAGAAGTGGGGCATGTTGCGCAGAATATTCATTTAGCTGCCCACTCTCATCACATTGCTACGATAGAAATTGGCGGCTTTGCTGAAGATATACTGCGTACTGCTTGTGAAATGCCAGATGAATACCTCCCGATGACCACTGTTCTTTTCGGACATCCCTCAAGAGAGGATGACATAGCTACAGACGTGTACGAAGTAGACTGGGTTATGCCTATTGCCAAGTCCTACCAAGCACCATTCGCTGTTGCGCAAGCACGAGTGTCAGAAGAGCTAAATGAAGATTGGTCGTATGGGCGAGACACCTCACCTGAGATGGCCATGATTAAAGCTGTGGCTGAAGCAAAAGAATGGGCGGCATGTGGTTGTGTTCCGGAGACGTTGTTGAAAGCGCGATTGAAAGACGTGCCGAATGCAGTTGATCCGAGAACCATTATTCAGTTTCACGAAAGTCAGTATCAGCTTAACGACTTTCCTATGGAGCGATTTGATGAAGAAATTGCTTATGAATGGGTGGAAGGGAAAGATATAATATCAGGCGAAAGTAAACACCTGTTGGCTGACCTTGTTTATTTCCCTTACTATGGAGAAAATCCACCGTACTATTTTGCGAACTCGTCTGGTGTTGCGGCACATCCCGACCTGCAAAAGGCCGTCGAATCAAGCGTACTCGAACTTATAGAGCGAGACTCGTTTATGATTGCCTACCTGACTGGCTTAGTCTACCCGACAGTATTGGTTAGTTCTTTGCCTCGATACCTACAGGAGCGCATTTCAATCCTTGAGAAAGAAGGGTTTAAAGTCACAGTCAAGGATCATACCCTTGATTTGGCACCAGTCGTGACTGTCCTGGTTCAAAATGAAGGATTGGCATATACAAACTGTGCCTCATGTTCTCGTTTCGAAATAGAGTCAGCTATAGACCATGCACTGATGGAGGTTGAGGCTTCTGTCTTAGCAAGACTGCAAAATGGACCAGCTACAGCACTAAAACCGTCAGGGGTGGTCATGCCTCTGCATCATGGAGCACTCTACGAACAGAAAGGATATTACCATAGAGCTGACTTTATGTTTGGGGGTGAGGCTCGTGCAACCAACGAGCTGACTGCTTCAGTGAATAGCTGGAACGGATTGCTGGACAAGTTACAGCAGATGGAGGTTCCTTTGATTACCACTCAGTTATTCCTTTCGGAACAGTATGGCGGCAACGGTGACTTGAACATCGTACGTTCAATTGTTCCGGGACTCGTGCCGATGACCTTCGGGTACAGGCAAGAGCCTGGTGGTATGAAAAGGATATATGACATAGCTCGTCAGAAAGGTAAACGTTTGAGCTACGGAAGCATCAGGAAGTTCCCACATCCTTTTGCGTAAACAACGGCTTAGGGCGAGGAGTTATACTCCTCGCCCTATTTTTTATCTAAAAAATTAGCAGAGGGTAGTTTATACAGTTCGCTAGACTTTAATCCACTTTCTTTAATTTTGTTTTGCACCAATTTAAAACCGAGTGAATATCCAGACCACCGCTTAATGTTGTCACCACCAAAGAACCATTCATCATTAACCCACCCACGCTGATTTAAAATAGCTTTTGCCTTATTCCACAAATCATCTAACTCTTTTTCAGTAAAGGAGGTGGCATAAATAGAAGGAGGTAACTCTGGCTGTACCTCAAGCTCGAAACTTTGTGTCAAACCTTCTGCGATTAGAGAGTCTAGTAATGTTCCATTTTCCCATGGAACATACTGCTCTCGCACTACGTGCATATATTCATGAATAAGGGTTCGCGCAACTTCTGTTTCGAAGTTCTTTTTAAGATGTATATTGTCCAAATCTAAGTAAATATCAATACATCTTGCGTCCTTTGAGTATTGTCCAGAAGTGCCTAATTCCGGAATCGAATTTTGCGGACTGTGGCGAACAACCACATCTGTCTCCACCTCTTCAGTCAAGGAAACAACCTTGTCCGCAGTCACATCAAAAATCTCTCGTATTCTAACTGCAATTGCTTTTAGTTCTTTGTTGGTTTCAAGAAAATGATAATGGAATGTTTGCATAAATATATTATAACAAAGCGTGTGAGTTGTGTGTAAAGAAAAACGGGTGCGGTATTGTTATACCGCACCCGTCTGGCAGTAGGGGCGTACCCTTACTTCTTTTCAGGCATCTTTTTGCCGCACCGGCCGTTGCCACCGCCACCACTGCGGCACTGTGTCTGGAAGTTGCCGCGGTCGTTGTGTTCCAACGGAACAGCTTTGGTAGTGAAAGAGAATTTCTTTTTGCGGGTCATAGCTTACACTCCTTGCGATAGACCTCCAGGCAAGAATGCAGTCTGTGTCAGGCATTGACACAAACCGGCCTTTACAGTCTGATGTAAAATATATATGAAAACAAATATATGTCAACATAATTAGTTTGCAAACCGAGACACATCAAAGTCGGTAATCTTGAGAAATACAGAAAACACCCGCACCCTATCTTTATAAAGGGTAATCCAGATGAGTGGATAGAAACTTTGGTACATGAAATGCTCCATCTGATTTTATCGGAACAGATAAAGAAGCTGACACATTTAGAAGAAGAGCGTTTTATCGAT
>CAIMDH010000059.1 GCA_903839715.1 uncultured bacterium | reverse complement strand
TCTTATAACAATCTCACCTAGTGCTCTCGCGGTGTACTTTAATTCTTCTTCAGTAGTCTGACGACCAAAGGTAAAACGTAGGCTACCATGGATTACATCATCATCCTGTCCAATTGCCCTTAATACATGTGACGGTTGCAGATCAAGTGACGAACAGGCCGACCCAGTAGCACAACAAATCCCCATCTCGCTTAACATCAACACCATTGATTCTCCTTCTACCTCAGGAATGGTGACGTGGACATTATGGAGGAGCCGATCAGTAGGATGCCCGTTGAACAAAATTCCTGGCACCGCTAACCGTAATTGCTCAACAAAATAGGTTTGTAGTGTATTCATAGCTTCGACATGAATAGTAGTTTGTAGAATCGCTTCAGCCAGAGCTGTTGCGAACCCCGCAATGAGTGCAATATTTTCTGTCCCAGCTCGTCTTGAATGCTCTTGATCTCCCCCAACTATCAACGGCACCAAACGTACTCCACCTCGAACATACAGTAGCCCAATTCCCTTTGGTCCGTAGATCTTTGAACTATTAATAGTCATGGCGTCTACCCCAAGTTCACGTGGCTGTACAGGCAACATCCCCACCGCCTGACACGCATCAGTATGAATAAGCGGATACATAGACGAAGGAGCATACTCTCTACACACCCGGACCAGCTCGGACACAGGTTGAATTGTGCCAATTTCGTTATTGGCATACATGATCGAGACCAATATCGTATCTGGTCGAAGCGCTTGCGCAAGATCATCAGCAGCAACTTTACCAAAAGTATCAACCGGCAAATACGTAACCAAAAAACCCTCCTTTTCCAATACAGCCGCCGCCGCCAGTACTGCCTTATGTTCTATAGCAGACACGATGATGTGTTTACCATACTCGCTATGTGCCCGTGCCAAGCCAAGGATAGCCAAGTTATCTGACTCAGTGCCACTACCGGTAAAATACAACTCCGTGGAATCTACTACCAACAGTTCCGCAATTTGCTGCCGACACGCGTGTAAAACGTCATATGCCCGCCGTCCCGAAGAGTGTATCGAGGACGGATTTCCGTAGGGCGTGTAAAGATATTTTTCAATTGCCTTACCAGCCGCTGCAGACAGAGGTGTAGCGGCTGCATGATCAAGATATATAGTTTTTGAATTTATCTGATGCGACATGTTGTTACAAAAGTATCCATAATAGATTTAATGGCTACAAATTCTTCATCGGTATACGTAGTCTTTTTTAAGAATGCTGGATTTAACAATTTGGTAGGTATAAATTTTTGTAAGTAATACGTCTGCGCACCTTGTATCGCTTTGCCAATTTCATGAAAGTCGGCCACCGGCAACAGTGATTTGATGACCGTAGTCCGAAACTCGTACGCCACCTTATTTTCTTTAAGTAACGTAATACTTTTCCCAATCTCCTCAATATCAACCGGGCGAGCTACCGTACCCTCATACTTATGAAGCGGTGCTTTGATATCCATGGCAATGTAATCAACCAATTTCTGATTAATTGCCTGACGCAAGATTTCACTTTTAGTGCCGTTACTATCAAGCTTAACTAAGAAGCCAAGTTTTTTTATTTTCTCCATGAACTCAAGGAGGTCCTCGTGCATGGTCGGCTCACCACCTGTAATGGTGACCGCATCTAATTTGCCGACGCGAGTTTCTAAAAACTTAAAGAATTCTGCTGTCGGTATTTCTGTCGCTGTCTCATCAACCAATTCAGGGTTATGACAATACGGACAGCGAAAATTACAGCCGATTGTAAAAACAATAGCTGATATTTTTCCTGGATAATCAATCAGAGAACATTTCTGTAGTCCGCCTAAGCGCATACATTTTTGTCTGCTAATGTGTCTTTTGGTTTTACTGTAGTACGTTTGCTATACTCCGCTTTTTTACCCTTATTCCACTGCTCCACAGGGCGTAAGTACCCCACAATACGGGTATACACTTCACAAGCAGCCCCGCATTTTGGACACTGATTCACTTCTCCGTTTTGATACCCGTGAGTAGTACAAACACTAAATGTCGGCGCAATTGTGAAATACGGTAAACGATAGTTAGTGCAGATTTTTTTTACTAAATGTTTTACTGACTCTGGATCCTCAATTCTTTCACCAAGGAAGAAGTGAATAACTGTACCGCCAGTATATTTTGTTTGTAATTCGTCTTGAGCATCCAAAATTTCAAAGACATCATCAGAGAAATTTACCGGCACATGGGTTGAGTTGGTATAATACGGATCAATAGTATCTTTACCGACACCGTTAGCGAATTGTGAATCACCAAAGCGTTTTTGGTCCAATAGCGCCAACCGGTACGAGGTACCTTCAGCCGGAGTGGCTTCAAGGTTATAGTTATTGCCCGTTTCTTCTTGGTAATCAGCAAGTCTATCTCGCATCTTGGTCAATATCTCTTCAGCAAACTCCCTACCTTCTTTGGTGGTAATATCTTTACCCAGCAACATCTGCAATGCTTCATTGGTACCAACTAATCCAATCGTTGAAAAGTGATTTCTCCAATAACACCCGAAAGCCAATTTGATTGTATCTAAGTAATATTTGGTGTACGGATACAGATTACTTTCAGTCATCTTCTCCAACACTTTACGTTTTATCTCCAAACTCTCTTTTGCTCTATCCATCAAAACAAAGAGCTTTTCCAAGAACTCAGCTTTATTTTTTGCCTCATGTCCAATCCTCGGCAAATTAATAGTAACTACACCAATTGACCCTGTAAGTGGATTGGCGCCAAAGAGTCCCCCACCGCGTTTTTGTAATTCTCGATTATCGATTCTTAATCGACAACACATTGATCTCGCGTCATCGGGACTCATGTCAGAATTAATGAAGTTAGAAAAATAGGGAATACCGTATTTTGCGGCAGATTCCCATAAGTTTTTCACACGCACGTTGTCCCAGTCAAAATCCTTTGTAATGTTGTATGTCGGTATCGGAAACGTGAAGACTCGTCCAGACGCATCACCCTCGCTCATAACTTCCAAAAACGCTTGGTTGAACATATCCATTTCTCTTTGGAACTCGCCATAGGTTTCAACCATTTTTTCTCCACCCCTAATCACCCGCATGTTTTTATAGTGTGCAGGAACAGTCAAATCGAGAGTGATGTTGGTAAACGGAGTTTGGAAGCCAACGCGTGTCGGGACATTTACGTTAAAGATGAACTCTTGAATAGCCTGCTTAACCTCCTCGTATGAAAGATGGTCATACCAAATAAATGGCGCAATAAGTGTATCGACATTAGAAAACGCTTGGGCCCCGGCGGCCTCTCCTTGCAAGGTATAGAAGAAATTCACCATCTGACCTAGTGCGCTACGGAAATGCTTAGCCGGTTTGCTTTGCACCTTGCCTGACACACCCCCAAACCCTCGTTGCAACAAATCAAATAAATCCCAACCAACACAATACACCGAGAGGAGATTTAGATCATGGATATGGAAATCTCCAGTGAGGTGCGCTTCCTTTATCTTCGCTGGATAAATCTTATCTAGCCAGTAGGTTTTACTGATCTCTGATGCAATGTAGTTATTAAGGCCCTGCAACGAAAAGGCCATGTTGCTATTTTCTTTTACCTGCCAGTCAGCAAGCTCAAGGTAACGATCCACAAGATCCACAGACTCTGTATCAACCATCCGACGAATATGTGCATGTTGTTCTCGGTAAAGGATATACGCCTTCGCTGTATCGGGGAAGTTTTGTTTCATCAACTCAGCCTCGATGATATCTTGCACTCCTTCAACCGTAGGAATAAAGTCTGGAGTTTGTTCTTTGATTTTTTTGAGAGTTTGTAAGACAGCTTGTGTTACCAGATCACACGCACTACCAGAGTATGATCCAGTAGCTCGTAAGGCTTTTTCTATTGCTCGTGCGATTTTATTGGGGTCAAATGCCACGGCTATACCGGCGCGCTTAACAATTTTAGTCAATGTAGTTTCATGGGGTACGGAATTCATACGTTCGTTGTAAGACAAAGTTAATAAAACTGCCACCGTGGAGTGTGGTAACATAGATCTGCGTCTATCTATGAAACTTCATTTTACATATAGATAGGTATCTATACAAATTATTCTCTGCATAACTTTATGAATACTCCAAAAAAGCCCGAGGAAGCCCGGTATCCACGTCCAGCCTGGGTCCCCCAAAACGTTTCAGACGAAGAAGACCTCTGCCCTGACTGCTTTAAGGTAGTAGGGGTACAAAGTCGCTACAAAATGGTCTGTCTACTTGGCCAGAGCAAGGAAGGTATGGGAGTAAGCGAACTCACCAAAGCTCTCGGCTTGCGTCAGCCTACCATTACTCACCACCTCCAGACCCTAAAATCGGTTAAGGCAGTGTCCAGTATCCAAAAAGGACGTGAACAGATTTACTCCTTAAATCGCGAAGCTCATTGTTTTGAAGAGTGCAAAATCCCCTACTAGTTTTTAAAAGCGAGGAAAATATTCGGAGTAATGTAACCCTCTCCGCAAAAAGAAAACCCCTATGCAGCTGCACAGGGGTTTTCTTTTAGTTAACAACTAATACCCGTAAATTGAAAAATGTGGCGCAGAAATCCAAGAACCAAGAACTTTAATATTACTTGCTGATGCACCCGCAGCTACTAAGGAATCTTTTTGTGCTTGTGTTACCACTTCATATACTGGTCTAAGTCCATTTGCGCTTGCAGCATTAATAGTACTTATTACTTCAGCAGCTGTCATTCCGCCAGATTTACTGTAATCAACACAAGTTCCATTAGTATGACATGGACTCTTGTGTGTCCGTGTAGGCGGCATCGCCTCCGTTACACGTGCTCCTGCCACTCCTGCGGCAGCATGAAAAGCTTGGAATCTTGCAACTAAGTCTGGAGAAATACTACAACTAGCTGCGTTTGCACAAGGTATACCTAAAGGTGCACACGTACCGCCAGAACATCCAGTAGGTCGAGGTCCGAGAGATGTACTTGTTGCCGTAACCGTTGGATCCGGAGTACCTGCCGAGTCCGGATCTCCTTCCCATCTAAACGCCACATTCTGTACCTGACACTTCACTTGTGACCATGGACCGTAGCCAATAATTTCACCAGTACTAACACCAGTTACAGGATCAACTTTGAGTGTACCCTTCATGACAGTGTCAATAATGAGCCAGCCTGCCATGACAATAATGATTCCTACCAACGCATTTTGAAAATTACTTTTCGCTGCATCTAGAGCACTTTGGTTTCCACCTGAGGTCACCAACCCAAACCCAGCTTTTGTCATCAAGACTGCGAAGAGAACAAAAATCATTCCAAAAAGCCATTTGATAATGACATTAATCATGCTCACGAAATCACACGCACTACAATCAGCACCGTCACACGGTACGAAGTTACTTGCTTGCGCACTTACCTCTTCTATTGGCAAAAACAGCAATAATAACGTAACGATGATAACTGATTTTAAGAATGGTTTCATATCGTGTTTATTATATTATATTTTATCAGCAATTGCGTTGATATTGGACACATAGTGACGGGTCTGTTCGTAAGAACTGGAACCTTTATTTTGCTTGCAGTCTGTCTTGCCCGTATTGTAACAACCAGGACTATCCCAAACACACTGCCAGCGTTTTAATCCCGGACAGTCAGCACTCGGTTGATTGGCGCCTGGCCCTCCATTGTACGCTGCCAACGCCAAGTCAGTATTATTACCAAAACGATCAAGTAATTGGTCATAATACTTGGCACTCAGAGCGAGATTATAGGCATTATTATCAGCATCACCTTTCAACATCGCTTCTACCTCTGCATCAGTTTTACCTTTTAGACTAGGATCAAGCGTACGGGCGGTACTCACCAAAATCTGCCCACAGCCATACGCTCTTCCTGAGTCAGTGACTGGTCCGACTTTATTTGTACAATTACTGGACTCTTGTGAAATCAAGCCTTGCATGATTTTTATCTTTTCAGGATCGGTAATACCTGCCGCTCTGGCGGCATTAGCTATATCAGTCTGTAACGAGCCAGAACTAGCAATTGCTGACACACGACTGGCGACATCTGCCGAAGATAGTACTGCAGCATTGTCACCCGAGGCCGTGGGACGACTCCACTGCGCAGCATAGGGCTGAGTAGTACACTGCACCACATTCCAAACACCGTACACTGTATTATTCTTAAGCCCAAATTCAACCAGCATCCAGCCCGCCAATAGAATCACATATCCGATAAGTATATTGCTAATGGTTTTTTTAGCAGATTCTTTAGCTGCGGTATTTCCTACGGAAAGTACCATCCGCAGTCCTGAGACTACAATCATGATAGCAACCAGTATTCCAAGCACTACCACCAGCCAGCCGAGCACTTGACTAATCAGCTGCACCACATGACAGCTCTGGCACTCTGGCTCACCAGGACCACCGCACGGCACGAGACCTGCCGCCAAAATGACTTGCGGAATCGCGTAGAGCACAAAAGCTAAAAAGACTTTCCACATATACTGCTTATAGTATCACGTGAAGCCCTTTGAAAAATATGCAAGGTGTGGTAATTTGTATCCCACATACGGACATCTCCGTATTACACACATGCGTCGGTACTCAAGCGGTCAACGAGGGCAGACTGTAAATCTGCTGGCATCAGCCTACGAAGGTTCGAATCCCTCCCGGCGCACAGTTACAAAAATCAGCTCGACTTTTTAAGTCGGGCGATTTTTGTCTGTGCGCCGGAGTGAGTGACTAAATGTCACTCACGAGAGGGATTCGCCACCATAGAACCCTGCTACCATTAATGCAGTACCGTCAGGTACTGCATTAATCGTTAAGACAACAAACATGTCTAAACTATACGTCGGTGTTGATTGGCATAAACGTACCAGTACGTGGGTCGCTATCAACGAGGAAAGAGAAAAAGTGTACGAGAGGGTTTGGGACTGTACACCAGAGGCAGTTAAAGCAGCAGTGTCGTCACTACCTGCCAAACCGGAAGAGACCAAACTAGCGATGGAGCCAGTTTGTGGTTGGCGGTGGATGACTGACTTATGTACACAAACTGGAGTCGATGTGCGTATAGCAAACACCATCAAGCTACGGCAAATCGCTGATAGTGGACAAAAGACCGATAAGAATGATGCGCTCACCTTAGCTGAGCTACTCCGAGCCGACTATCTACCAGAAGCATACAAAGTACCGGACAATATCTATGAACTACGGATGTTAATCCGCGAACGAGCACATTTCATTTCCCAAGGTACAGGCACCAAGTGTCGTATTCATAGTGTCTGCACCGGGAGAGGTAATCATTTGACCTCT
>CAIMDH010000058.1 GCA_903839715.1 uncultured bacterium | reverse complement strand
GTTTGTGTAAACGTATGTCATACTGACCAGATGTCAGTATCCACGTTTACTATCACTAGCACCGTTGCTACACATCCCACCTTTCCTTACGAAGAAATGAAAAATGCCATTCTTGGCAAAAAATACGAGCTCGGACTCGCTTTTATCGGAACTAAGCGTGCTCGCACCCTAAATACCCTCTACCGCCAGAAAACGTACGTCCCCAATGTTCTTTCTTTCCCACTCGATGATGCTCATGGCGAAATTTACATTTGTCCCGAAGTATCCTACCCCGAAGCAAAAAAATTTAATCTTAGTCACGAAGGCTACATTGCATATCTGTTTATCCACGGGTTACTCCATTTGAAAGGACACGATCATAGCGATACAATGGACGCACTCGAGCAGCAGTATCTCAAACGATTTAATGTAGCGTAACATCAAATATTTATTGTCATGGCAGAGCATATTATTACAGGCATCGATGTCGGCACCTACCACGTAAAAGTGGCGATTGCTCGCATGCCCAAAAATGCTGGTGACCGTGCTATCCCCGAAATTATCGGTACTGGTTTTGCTGAAAGTCGAGGACTCAAGAGTGGCTTCATTATCCAAAGTGACGAAGTGGCCCGTAGTATTAAAAGCGCTATTGCTCAAGCTGAGAAGAGCGCTGGTGTCATCGTCAAACGTGCCCATGTAGCGATTGGTAGCATCGGACTGGAGGAGACCTACTCCCGCGGCGAAATCATCCCAGCACGAGCTGACGGAGACGTCACTGCTAGCGATGTCGAAAAGGTAATGCAGGACAGTGAGGACCGTATTATCGATCATCTTCCTAATCGTCGCATCCTACACAGCATCCCTCTTCGCTACACTGTAGACGGTACCGAGGTTCTTGGTCGTCCTCAGGGTATGCGTGGTACTAAGCTTGAAGTAGATACACTATTTATTACTTCCTACGAGCAGCACATCAACGACCTCATGAGCGCAATTGAGAGTATTGGTGTATACGTCGAAGATATTATTGCTTCCCCATTAGCAGCAAGTTTTGTGATGCTCAACAAAAATCAAAAACGCGCCGGATGCATCTTAGCCAACGTCGGCTCAGAAACAACCTCAATCGTCGTCTTTGAAGACGCAACTCCAATATCACTCAAAATCTTCCCTGTCGGCTCAAACGACATCACTAATGACATTGCACTCGGGCTCAAAGTACCAATTGAAGAATCTGAAAAGATTAAGCGTGGCGGCATGACAAGTGCTACATATTCTAAGAAGCGCCTAGATGAAATTATTCAAAATCGACTCACTACCATTTTTACTCTTGTCGATGCTCACCTCAAAAAGATCAAACGAGACGGACTCTTACCAGCCGGTATCATTCTCACCGGTGGTGGATCTAACACTCACGGCATTACAGACATCGCCAAAAACGTTCTCTCTCTACCAGCACGCACCGCCACACTAGAGATAGGCAAAAACACAAAAGTTAAAGACGCGACCTGGGCAGTAGCGTATGGACTATGCATGTGGGGTGCGAGTGACACGGAAGACACTTCCACACTAGGTATTGTGAAGCAGACAAAAAAGAGCTTATTTTCTTGGTTAAACCAGTTTCTCCCGTAACAAAAATTGTAGTGTGTCAATCACACGAAAAGTAACAATGTCAATATCGTGACAGATATATATATACACTGTATGATTACGGAGCTTATTAAATAACGGTACAAAGGGGTGGGTGCGCGCACAATTACAAAATACTTATATGGAACAAATTAAATCTGATGTTGAGTCTTTCGCACGAATTCGTGTAGTAGGAGCCGGAGGTTCAGGCGGTAACGCCGTGAACTACATGGTGAACGCCAAAGTAAAAGGCGTGGAATTTATCGCAGTAAATAGTGATTCCCAAGACCTACACCACTCTCTTGCTAAGAAGAAAATTCACATTGGTAAGAACCTGACACGTGGTCTTGGCGCCGGTGGAAACCCAGACATGGGACGTCGCGCAGCAGAAGAAACTCGCGAGGAGATTGCTAATGCCATCAAAGGCTCAGACATGATTTTTATTACTGGTGGTATGGGTGGCGGTACTGGTACCGGCGCTGCACCGGTGATTGCTAAGATTGCTCGCGAAAGTGGAGCCCTCACTGTCGGTGTCGTCACCAAGCCGTTTCTCTTTGAGGGACAAGAACGGATGCGCTTGGCACTCCAGGGTATTGAAGAACTCAAAAAAGAAGTTGACGCCCTCATCACCATCCCCAACGACCGTCTCCTTGCGATTGTTGATCGCGAAACCACCGTACGCAATGCCTTTGAGCAATGTGACAATGTGCTGAAGCAGGCCGTTGAAGGGATCTCAGACCTAATCACTATGCCAGGTATCATCAACGTCGACTTTGCCGACATTCGTAGTGTGATGGAGAATGCCGGCTCAGCACTAATGGGTGTTGGAGTAAGTAGTGGCGAGAAGCGTGCTGAAGAAGCTGCTCGCGCCGCTATCAATTCCCCACTCCTTGAAGTATCTATTACCGGAGCCAAAGGCGTCCTCTTTGCCATTGCTGGTGGAGATGATCTTGCAATGCTCGAAGTACAAGATGCTGCTCGTATCATTACCGAATCTATCGACCCTCACGCCAAAGTAATCTTCGGAGCCATCAAAGATGACAAACTCAAGAAGAACGAAATCAAAGTAACAGTGATTGCTACTGGTTTCCCTGAAGAAGTTTCATCTACTCAAAGCTCTATTTCTCGCCGTATGCCGACCGCTGCTCCTGTGCGTCACGAGGAACCTGAGGAGGAGGTAGTTGAATCAACTCGTGGCAAGATTTTCAATTCACTTACAGCGCCACGACGACCAGAACCAACACCAGCGACAACAGACCGTACTCCTGAGCCAGCGGTCACTGAGCGCACTCCAGAGCCCACCATGCCCAAGCGTGACCCAAAGCCAGTAGACCCTATCGATGAAGATGATGGCGATGATTGGGGTGCGGTTCCTGCTTTCCTTAGACGCTCTAAGCTTAAGTAAGAATAAGAAATCTACATTGTGCTGCGAATCTCAATAATCTCAACGCAGGGACCGCAAGGCGCAGCGATGTGAGGCGACTCCGAAGGAGCCGAAGCAGCGAGCCGAGGTCACGAGCACTTAGTAGAATCTGCACGTAGTGCAAGATTATATTTAGTGACTTGGGACCAGTCCCTGCATTCCCTACAC
>CAIMDH010000057.1 GCA_903839715.1 uncultured bacterium | reverse complement strand
TTCCAATTTCAATTCCAGTTTGAAACTTGTCTTTGGGATTGGCATGACAATAGTCCTTGTTCTCATTCAGTATTCATACTTCTATCTAAGCAAGACTTTTTTTAGGTACTTCAATGTAGTTCTGGCTTCCTGTGCTTCCACGGGAACACTTTTTGTTCTTGACGGTGCCCTGGGTGCGGTGTTTACCTATTTTTTATTTCTCGCTTGTTTCCTTATGTTTGCTGATTTTAGGTTGCTCATTTTCTACTCCATACTTACTATAATAATAAACATAGCATCCTATGTTTTTGCTCGACAGTACTTTTTCCCCGATTTTTTACTTGTTGACTATTTGATATACATACTCTGTTTTCTAGCTTCTGGTGTTTTTATCTCACTAGGAGTGAAGCAGACGACGGAACTGATAAACAAAGAGACTAATCTCGCTGAAAGGCTTAAACTTCTGGATCAACTCAAAGACGATTTTCTTGCTAACACCTCTCATGAGCTGCGTACACCTGTAAACGGTATCATTGGTATTGCCGAATCATTGATTGATGGTGCTGCAGGCCCAGCGCCTCCCAAAATTGTTGATAATCTTCAGATGATAGTCTCTAGTGGTAAACGCTTAGCAAACTTGATCAATGACATTCTTGACTTTTCTCGATTAAAAAATAGGGATATTGAGATCAATGCCAAGCCTATTGACCTTCGACAACTCGTTCAAGTCGTGGTTACGGTACTCTCATCCACAGTTGCCAAGAAGAACATTGTAATCTGTAACAATATTGGTGAAAGTATCTTTGCCTTCGCCGATGAGAATAGGGTTGAGCAAATACTCTACAATATAATCGGAAATGCCATTAAATTTACCCGAGAAGGCTCTGTCACCATCTCTGCTGAAGTGAGCGAGAATTCCGTTATTCTCTGTGTAGAAGACACCGGTGTTGGCATACCTAGGGAAAAATTTGACGATATCTTCAAGTCCTTTGAACAAGCAAACACCAGCACCTCGAGAGAATTTGGAGGAACAGGATTAGGCCTCAGTATCACCAAACATTTGATAGAGTTACACGGCGGTAAGATCTGGCTCGAGTCAACTCAGGACAAAGGATCGAAATTTTTCTTCACTTTACCCTTGCATGGGGGGGGCAATGCTGTAAACACGCTTAACCCCCAGAAAATCGAGGTAGATATTCACGAGACAGAATTACTAACCCAACAAGTTCCATGGAAAGTCGATGATATAAACTTCAGTGCTAGGATTTTGGTGGTTGACGATGAGGCAATCAATGTACAAGTCTTGTTAAATCAACTTCAGATTCACAATTACAATATTGATAGCGCTTCAAATGGCATTGAAGCTCTCGATAAAATTAATAAGCATAGTTACGATTTAGTATTGCTCGACATTATGATGCCAAAAATGTCTGGATATGAAGTGTGTAAGAGGATAAGGGGAAAATACTCCGCGTTTGATTTACCGGTAATCTTATTGACAGCAAAAAATCAACCTAAGGACATTTTGGCTGGCTTCGACATAGGTGCCAATGATTACCTAACTAAGCCATTTGAGAAGTATGAACTTCTTGCAAGAACTAAAACTCTCATATCTCTAAAAAGGTCAGTTAAAGACGCAATCGATAATGCGTATAGCGCGAACACGGATAGTCTCACAACTCTTAAGAATAGGAGATACTTACTAGAAGTGGGAAAAATAGAGTTCGAAAAGGCAAGGAGGTACAAGAGAAATCTTAGTGTGCTGATGCTAGATATTGATCATTTTAAGAAATTCAATGATACCTACGGTCACGGAATAGGCGATGATATAATAGTTGTTGTATCGAAAACTATGATGTTCACAGCAAGGGAAACCGATATTGTAGCGCGATATGGAGGGGAGGAATTTGTCATTATTCTTCCAGAGACTAATTTTGATGGAACGATTTTGTTCGCTGAACGCATCAGGAAAGCCGTTGAAGAAGCTCGGCTTGATACCAAGGATTATGGCTTACTAAAGTGCACTGTGAGCATAGGGGTCGGTGTTTATGATGAAAAAATAGCAAATCTTGATGAACT
>CAIMDH010000056.1 GCA_903839715.1 uncultured bacterium | reverse complement strand
AGGCCCTGCGCTTGTTGCGCAGGGCCTTCATTTTTTTTGCTAGTAATAAGTTTTAATTTAGTGGTGAAGTTTTTAGACTACTTCTTACCCGTTTTGCCAGCCTTTTTCGCCAGCATTTCCTGCTTTGCTTCTAAACGCTTCTTTGTTTTATGTGGACGTGTCTTCGTGTTCTTCTTTGGACTTAATGCAATTATTCGTGTCATAGGGACTAGTATATAGTAATTTTCCTTAGTAGTTAAGGGTTTAAAAGCTCATATTTCTTCCAGTAATTTAAAATGTGGGTTTTATTCTTTCGAACTATCTTCAATAGGACAGGTGCTGATACCAAAGACTTTATAAAGTGGACAGAAACTTACAATACTTGTTAGTACAAAAACAACAGCGAGTACTAGAAATAGTGTGCCGAGAATGCCGGTAATTATCCCTTGCATATATAGTCCACCAACTACTACTGCTAGTACTACACGGGCAATTCGATCTGCCGATCCCATATTTTTGTTCATACGTAAAAAGTTTATACATTAAACTACATTTTTATTATAACAGTATTTAATTTGATACAAACAGAACCACACAGCTATTATTTGTTGTTTGGCGCTTATCGTTCTACTATTAGATTTATTTAGTACTATTTTTGATTATGCCAGAAGACACAAACAACACCTCAAACTTACCGGCAACACCGCCATTGGTTAAAACTCCACTCACCAACCACCAAAACTTGTTTTTATTGATAGTTCTTGGTTTGTCCCTGCTCTTAAACGTAGTGATGCTCGTGGTGTATAGCCAAGAGAAAACTAAGGAGGTACCGTATGTAGACATGTCATTAGCCATTCCGCCATCGGATGAATATCACGAGGAGGGTAATTCTGTTGAAGATCCTGTTGTCGAGGATAGTACTTATACTCCACAATCTGGCTCGACATTAACTCCAGATCCAACAGATTACTCGATCTTCTATAAAAACTTAATCAAGCAGCCTGGAGTGTCTTGGCTAGAAAAGCCAATAAGTATGGGCGATTTGAAGCTGGTGGAGCCCAAGAATAGTGATAGTGGCCCACTTAATTATTACCAAATTGGCACAAGAGATAACAATCCAATTGTTTTTGTTTCTACTCCTTGTGATGGTATGTGTTTCGCTCATATGATTTTCGTCATTGATAGTGAACAAAAGG
Source organism: uncultured bacterium (assembly GCA_903839715.1). Taxonomy (GTDB): domain Bacteria; phylum Patescibacteriota; class Minisyncoccia; order Phycocordibacterales; family UBA918; genus OLB19. The sequence goes on along the minus strand of CAIMDH010000056.1, from coordinate 3,438 downwards.
CAGTATTGATTAAAAATAATAGTGTGGAGGATTTAGACTCTGAATGGTCAATGGTCAAGTTGGCATCGGGAGTGACGATAGATGCGATTTACAAATTTGATGCACTGTTACCAGATCTGGAAATGATACCTAACGCCACCACGCCAAAAATAAAAATCGGCAACTGGCTTGGACAGAGTCTTGAATTTTTTTCGGAGACTGGGTTTAATTTGAGTACTGTACAACCGGAAACAAAAGTAGAATATATTAAGGATACAGAATGGGGGCCGTTATTTAGGAGTTATACAGTGTCTGAAGTAGGTACGGTCGACTATTATTACGCCATCCGTTTACCTGGTGGATTATCTGTATCGTACGACGAGGCGCCACTTGACTACATGACCGACGACCGGGTACCTCAAATTACTTGGCAGGATGGTGGAGTAAATACCGAGCCGTATCGTGGTGACCGTTTATCTGGTTGTGGCGGTGGCGGGCCAGAAGTATTAGTGGAACCTCTTAAAGAACCAAAGATTGAAAGGGTTGGTACAACTAAAACCGGAGAGGTGGTATACAACGTGATTGACGTTACCCACCCATTAATTACCCGAATATTTGAAATGACTGATGGGGTTGTCTATGAATATAACCAACAGACCGGTGTTAGTACCAATAGAGTAATTACCCCGGCCGAGTTTGTCGCCAAGCGTGGCGTGTTATTGGTGGAATCATTGGGTCGGCAGCTAGTGTATACCAACACCAAGTATGGTCCACAAGCAGAGTGTGGTAAACCAGTTATTTATCTTTATCCAGAAGCTACTACCACCGTTAGTGTCTCAGTTGACGCTCTAATAACAAAGTCTGAACCGGTTTATGGTGAAGCTGGTTGGCTGGCTACGGCGCATCCGGATGGTTCACTTATCGTAAATGGACAACCATACACCTCACTCTTCTGGGATGGGTATGGCAATGGGGTGTATCCTGAGATTAAGCAAGGTTTTGTGGTACCGACAAGTCGAGTGCTTGAGGTGATGTCAGATCACTTACGCTATATTGGTTTCAATACATTTGAAATTAGTGAGTTCGTCGCATTTTGGAGTGATCATTTGCCACAAGAGCCATATACCCGTTTTAGTTGGTTACAAACCAGAGAGATGGAGAGTCTAGCTAGACTAACTATTACACCAAAGCCTGACACATTGATACGCGCCTTTGTGGACTATGAAGGAGTGGATGAGATGAGTGAAATCGAGCCACAAAAGCTAATTAAACGTGAACGTAATGGGTATGTCGTAACGGAATGGGGAGGCTTGTTGCGTAAGTAATTCCGGTGTCGTGAAGACTAAGCTCGCGTTGGGGGTGGCATTTTTGGGTATGAGTGTCTTACTGTGCTTAATATTCGTATTCAAAGGTAAGTCAGTTGGTCCTGTAGGAATCGTAGTGCCGCACCATGACATGGTAGCTTCAGCGCGAGCGGCTTACTTGGAAAAAGTAAGTGCACATATTTCTCCGAAGACTATTATTCTGCTTTCACCTGATCATTTTGGTACCAATCTTGCGCCACTAGTAGCTAGTACAAGAGAATGGGAGACTAGTGTGGGGACAGTGGTGCCAGACCTGAGTCTGATTAAAGCTCTAAAATTACCCACAGATAGCGCAGACTTCAAAGGTGAGCATGGTGTCACAACGCTGTTGCGTGATATACGAACATATTTTCCGAGTAGTCGATTGGTGCCAATAATGGTTAGCACTAAGACTAGCTATGAACAAGTTGAACGTTTTGTTACAAATTTGTATGCCGAATGTCCCGACTGCCTACTTATAGCCTCTGTCGATTTTTCGCACACATCGGAGGCTGATATTGCAGACCTTCATGACGTCTATACAGAGAGGGAGTTACAGCAAGGTGATGCAAAAGCATTATTCAAGGGTGCCGAAGTGGACTCCGGTGCGTGTTTAGCTGCCTTAGCTTTATGGGCCGATCTTCATAAGGCGCAAAGATTTGAGACTTTTAGTCATACAAATTCTGGCTACATCACCAGTCATCAGGTAGGGGAAATGACCACCCATTTTATTGGAGGATATAGTGTCGGAAAACCGGTTACGATTCATGATGACACAGTTACTTTGCAATTCGGTGGAGATGTCATGTTTGCGCGAGGTGTTGAAGAAATTCACACAAAAAACCCAAAAGAGGCTTTAGTCGGGATTCTCGGAGAGAGGTTTTTCTGGGGAGTCGATGCCGCGATTGTGAACTTAGAAGGGGTTTTTTCAAATGATACTGACTATCAGAGTTACTGGAATGACTACCCGCCTAAGTTACGATTTTCGCCAGTATTTATATCTGCTTTAAAAGAGGCTCATATCTCAGCTGTAAGTTTAGCGAACAACCATCGCTTTGATGGTGGTGAAGAAGAGTATAAATTTACCGTCAATTTACTAAAGAAGTATACTATTGCGCCGCTTACTAACCGAAACGGAGATGATCCTTCGGTGCAGGTAGTCACACAAGGTGATACAAAGGTAGCAATAATGACGATTGCTACTCATGGCGAATTTAATGACATTGCACCAATAATAGAGAAATATACCAAGCAAGATTACTTTGTAATAATATTCGCTCACTGGGGAAGTGAATATGAGACTGAACATTCACCTACGCAAGAAATGATGGCGGAACGCTGGATAGATGCTGGGGCGAGACTGGTTGTCGGTAGTAATCCTCATGTAGTACAACCAGTCGGAGTGTATAAGGGCGTACCGATTATTTATTCGCTAGGTAATCTTTTGTTTGACCAAGAGCAGTCAGAGATAGTGCAGATAGGGGCAGTGTTGGGGGTGAAGATTACGAAAGAAGGACAGGAGTTGTTTTTGGTACCGGTGTCTAGTTACTTAAAACCAGTGGTATTAGACAGACAGTATCTCGAATGGCTAGATGCATTTGCTGGCTACAAGAATAACGTCAAGAACGGTAATATTTATTATTTCCCCGGAGGAAAAGCGAACAACCTGGATATTTAAAACCAAAAGCTTGCACTGTTTGGTGTAGTAAAAGAAAGATGGTACCCCGGAATCGACTCGACATTGTCTGGGTGGATAATGGTGCAGGATAAAAAAAGACCTCCCGAGGATGTGTTCCTGGGGAGGTCAGTATACGTGCTACTAGCAAGGGCGAGTGAATTTATATTTTGGGCCGTCCAGGGACTCTGTACCGGTTGTGACAAAATCTTCAAAATCGCACTCATTTTGCATTTGATCCAACATCTTCGACGTCAGTTCAGCACTTACGACCATTTGTATCTTGTTGCAACTGGCAATGGGGATGTTGTTCTTGCTTAGGAACACAATGACCTTGTCGTAGTCATTGTAGGTACTCGTGTCAATGTAAACCATTTTCATTCTCCTTATAGAAGTGGAAGTACAAGTTGGGCAGGCAAAAAATAACACTTACGTGTTATT
>CAIMDH010000055.1 GCA_903839715.1 uncultured bacterium | reverse complement strand
TAAAATTTTTAGTTATCTACAATAGAAACACACATGCTACCATACACTGTCATATTTATTGGACCACAAGGAAGTGGTAAGGGGACACAAATTGATAAACTCGATGCTGTCCTGACGATGAAGGATCCGATGCGTCAAACGGTTGATATCCAAACTGGTCGTCGTTTTCGGGCACTTGCGGCAACTTCTGAAGGGTATACTGAAGAGCATGTTAGTGAAACACTAGATAGCGGTGTTTTGCAGCCACTCTTCCTCTCAGTGCATTTGTGGGGTGATGCGATGCGTACACACGTAGACGAGAAGTGTCATTTACTCATTGATGGTTTTCCTCGTACAGTAGCTGAGGCAACTGTACTTGAAAGTGCGTTAACTTTTTATAAGCGCACCCCAGTGACTATTATAAATCTTGATACTCCAGAAGAAATTGTTCGTGCTCGCATGTTTGGTCGAGCGCGTAAGGACGACACCCCAGAATCAATCGAAGCTCGCTTGGCTTGGTACCGCAAGGAGACTTTGCCAGTAATCCAGTACTACAAGGGACGTCCAGACACTGCGGTGATTGATATTGAAGGAACTGATACTATTGAGGGTGTACATGCACAAATTTTGCAGGCACTTAATCTCGCGTAATTATGATAACAAAAAAGACTACTGAAGAAATAGCTGTCATGAAAGAGGGTGGGGCAGTTTTAGCTAAGCTCTTAAAAGAGTTGGCTAAAGTCGCGGTAGTAGGTAATACGACACTTGATATCGATGACCGAGCGATGGAATTGTGTGAGGAGTGGGGGGCTGAACCAGTACTGCTAGGGTACCATCCGAGCTTTGCTGATTATCCGTATCCAGCGTCAGTCTGTGTGTCGGTAAACAACTGCGTTCAGCACGGTATTCCTAGTGAAGTGGTAAAGCTCGAAACAGGAGACGTAGTCAATATCGATATGGCTATCGGCTATAAAGGATTTGTGGTTGATTCAGGAATTACTGTCGGGGTGGGCGAGATAGATGATGATGCTAAGAAGCTCCTGGCAGTCACTCAGGAAGCCCTAGCGCACGGTATCAAGGCTGCTAAACCCGGCAATCACATAGGTGACATCAGTGCGGCTATTCAGACTTTTGTGGAGTCGCGTGGACTCTCGGTTGTGGAGGTGCTATGTGGTCATGGAGTAGGGTATCAAGTGCACGAAGAACCAATTATCCCAAATTTCGGTCGTGCGGGCACTGGCCCACTTATTGAAGTAGGGCATGTGTACGCTATTGAGCCGATCGTTAATTTTGGCAGTAAGGAGGTTTATTTTGATGATGAGGGTGATGGATACTCCGTCTATACAGCTGATCAGTCATGGTCGGCTCATTTTGAGCATACGGTGGCTATTACAGAGAACGGCCCACTGATTTTAACTAAATAATCACTTCCGGCTTGAATAATACGCGCACAACCGCTATACTGCCGGCACTATTTAATAATTCGATATGAAAAAATATCCACATCAAGAACGCACATTCGTTATTCTAAAGCCTGATACTGTACAGCGCAGTTTGATGGGAGAAGTAGTTCGCCGTTTTGAGCAGACTGGTCTGAAGTGCACCGCCATGAAAATGTTTGTGCCAACTGAAGAGAAGCTTATTCAGCACTACAATAAGAGTGAAGAGTGGTTCCTAAAGAAGGGTACAAATGTAGTAAATGACTTGATGGCACAAGGACTGCCAATTGATAAAGAGCCAATGGAATACGGCAAAGATATTATTCGTACCATCGTCAAGTATATGACTGCTGCTCCAGTAGTTGCTATGGTCTGGGAAGGAAATCAGGCGGTAAATGTGGTAACTAAGATTGTCGGTACAACCGAGCCCGCTACTTCAGATGTAGGAACACTCCGTGGTGACTACACAATCGACTCATACGGACATGCTTCATACGAAAATCGTGCGGTACGAAATCTAGTTCATTGTTCAGATGCGGTATCAGAAGCAGAACGAGAGATTGCTATATGGTTCAAAGAAGAAGACATTATGAAGTACAACACAGCACAAGAACGCATTATGTACGATGTAAACCTCGACGGCTCAGCAGAATAAATAAGGTTAATTATAAAAAGCCCGGCGCCTCAAGCATTGGGCTTTTTATATACCCCACTTAAATGGGGGTGCTGGGACAGGTGAGGATTTCTAGTATTCCCACCTTTTTAATTTAGGAGTATACTTGGAAGTGGAGCCACATTACGTATGTTCCGATTAAACTTATGTTTAAGGGTTGCCGGAACTCGCGAGGCGATATGAGAATCCGCAAGGAATTTCAGACTCAAATCGGATATGGTACCCACCTGGACTTTTCCAGGAGCATACGTTAGTGGCTCCCTTTGAAACAGCGTCTCTTTGAGGCGCTTTTTCATACCCCCCTCATTTTGGGAAATTTCTTTGTTAAAACTGCAGACTTGCTTCCGCAACGTTGCCTGTACGTCTTGGTCTCAGTCGTAGATAAAACTTGTTTCGCCTTGAATTTTTCTAAAAATATAAAGATAACGCTAGATACCCTTTTACGCGTATTCCAATCGATTGGAATACGCGTATTTTTAGAATAAGTTTTTGGTAGGGGAGTAGGTGGATTTGGTGACTTATTTGTAATGTACAATAGAAGTACTAACATATGAAAACAACATTAGGCTTTTATGGTGGGGTGGGGTCAGTGACTGGTGCCAACTTTATGCTTGACACGGGTAATGTAGCTATTTTAGTAGATTGCGGACTAGTTCAAGGTGATCGCTTTGTGGCTGCCCTCAATGCTCGGCCGTTTGTATACAATCCCGCTGAAGTTGATGTACTGCTAGTTACTCATGCTCATGCCGATCATATTGGACGCATCCCTAAGCTCCTTAAGGATGGTTTTACTGGAGTAATATACAGTACGACAGCTACCAAAGATTTGGCGCAGACGATGCTTTTTGACGCTCTTAAAGTGATGGAGTACGAGGCTCAGAAGTATGGCTACGAACCATTATATGAAGAAGAACATGTTGCTGCTACATTTACTAACTGGAAGACAGTGGAGTATGAAGAGTGCTTTTCTCCTGGAGATGATATTGAAGCATGGTACACCAACGCTGGACATATTCTTGGTTCAGGAATGATCCATCTCGTGCGCCATGGTAAAAAGATTGTCTTTACTGGTGATATTGGCAATGTGCCACAACCGCTTCTTGATGCCCCGGTAGTACCAAAAGACTACGACTACTTAGTGATGGAGAGTGTGTACGGCGACAGGCTGCATGAACAAGTAGCAGAACGAACCGCACTCCTCCAGCATTATATTGAAGAGACACAACACAAAAACGGTACCCTTATCATCCCAGCTTTTTCTTTGGAGCGTACACAGGCTCTTATCTTTGAGATAAATAATCTTATCGAGACAAGTAAAATCGAAGCTTTGCCAGTATTTTTGGATTCACCGTTGGCGATTACTGTGACGAGTATTTATCGCAATTACACTCGCTACTTGAAGCAATCTGTACAAGAGCAGATTGGCTCTGGTGACGATATTTTCGATTTTAAAGGACTAAAGTTTACCACCACTACCAAAGAGTCAGAAGCCATTAAGACTGAGCGTAAAGCCAAGATAATTATAGCTGGCTCGGGAATGAGTCACGGGGGCCGCATTCGCCGCCACGAAAGAGAGTATCTCGATGATACTTCCACCACGCTACTGTTGGTAGGATACCAATCGGTAGGTAGTATTGGACGCGTCCTGCAAGACGGCGCTAGTACAATCACTATTGATAATGAAAAAATAAAAGTTCGAGCAAAAGTAGCGATGATTCAAGGGTTTTCAGGACATGCTGACCGCGATCAGTTAGTTGAACTGGTAGCTGGTGGTGCTGAAAAGGCCAAGCAAGTTTTTGTAGTGATGGGGGAGGAGCGTTCATCATTATTTTTAACACAACGCTTGCGCGACTATTTGGGACTTAACGCTATTGCTCCAGAAGAGAATCAGGAGGTAGAGATAGATTTTTAGGCACAACTTCACATGGAAGATGCGTGGTTGTATGGGTATGGACTAGGGAGTAGTACTTTCATCGCCCAGTCCTCGCTTCTGTCAGTGTCGCTGCGGGGGCTCAAAAATCACTACTCCCTAGTCCATATTTGGTACTAACTAAATAAAAATTAAAGCGTGTCATTGTGAATGACACGCCTTTTTCCCGTATTCTGGCGAACTTAGGATTTCTCCCCGGGACCGCCTTTCCTCTATGATGCGTGTAACCATTCCGCAATAAATAATCTTAACCCATATCTCTCGCTAGTCACACGATACCTTTGGGAAGTCAAATTGATGACTGATTAATCAGAGTATAGCATAGATAACTTCTGTTAGTAGAGGGCAGGTTTTTACAACAGAACTAAGATAACGATAAAAGCCGCATCCCTTTGGGATGCGGCTTTTATTTGAGAGTTACTTTACACTTTCGACTAGGCGACCAAATGCTTCTGGTCGGTCTTTGGCGAGAGTTGCAAGAACTTTGCGGTCGATTTCAATGTTCTTTACTTTAAGGACATTGATGAAGCGACTGTACTTGAGACCAAAGGCCATCAGTGCTGCGTTGATGCGAACAGTCCAGAGACGACGGAAGTCGTTCTTCTTGTCTTTGCGGTGTGCAAAGGCGTAGAGCTGTGCGTGGTAGATAGCTTCACGGGCTACACGCTTCTTCTTTGATCGTTGGAGGCGGTAACCTTTTACTTCGTCGAGGATATTGCGACGACGCTTTTGCGCCATCAATCCTCCTTTTACTCGTGACATACGTTACTTGTTATAAAAATTGCTGATAAAAGGTTTATGCGCCTGTGCCTGGAAGGAAACGGCGGGTAATGCGCTTACCGAGTTCGAGGAGCTGGGTTCGCTTGCGGCGAAGTCGCTGTCGTCCTGTTTGGCGGGCATTAAAGTGGTTTTGACCAGCCTTACGAGCTACCAATTTTCCGTTCTTGGTAACCTTAATGCGCTTACTGAATGATTTGTTTGTCTTCATAATTAATTTACTGGCTGGAGCCGAAGTGCCGCAACTATAGCGTATATGGCCTTGTCTGTCAAAATTTTTAGAGGCTAAATCATGCCTCCCTCTAGGAGGTCGTCAAGGTTCTTTTTCTTGTTCTTTTTGGTAGCCTCTTCAAGAGTGACTATCTTCTCTACTTTTGAAGCTTGGTCTAGTTTACTTGCTACCCACGCATCACTTTCCTGATACAGCTCGTGATAACGTGCTTCGATAAGTTTGGCTTTCTCCTCACTGAAGCCGCAGTTTTTAACTAAGGT
>CAIMDH010000054.1 GCA_903839715.1 uncultured bacterium | reverse complement strand
GAGAGGATTCGAACCTCCGGGGGCTTTCACCCCACCTCCTTAGCAAGGAGGCACGATAGACCACTCTGACACGTCTCCATGTTACTCCGCTACTACCATAGTATGTATGAAGTTTCGGGTGGCAGTACGATACCATATTTTTTGTCTTGCGAAAAATCTAGTGAGCGATAGCTAGGCAAACCACGTCACAGTCTGTCGGGAGATGAGGAATAATAGCGGCCTTGGCGGCGTAGAGTGTAGCGCCAGTAGTGACTACATCATCAATAATTACTACGCGCTCGTAGGGACGGTTGGTAGGTATTTTAGAATACGTAAAAGCCTGCTCCATGTTTTTGAAACGGTCAGTACGATGGAGGGAAGTCTGTGGCTTGGTGTCGTGTGTACGGGATAGGAGTGGCACTATCGGCACGTCGTGAAGATCTGTGTATGAAAGAATGCGCGTTACTTGATTGTAGCCGCGAGAATGTTCACGCTCATTAGAGAGTGGTATTGGGATAAAAATAGTCGGTAAGGCGGGAACGGTAGTGAGCCAGTGTATAAGAAGGGAGGAGAGTAATTCGGCTGCTTGTTCATGGTTGTGAAATTTGTTGGCGGTAATAGCAGCGTGAATGTATGGATTACGATACTCTGATAAGGCAATGCAGTGCGCAAAGCGGTGAGGTGAAAAGTGCCGAATAAACTGCTCCGGAGATTCGGTACGTATTTTTTTGATACTTGCTTGTGGTGGAAAGAGGGTATCGTATATAGCAGAAAAGATATCCAGCATGCCCTCTAGTATACGGTATAGACATGGTAGAATAATTAGAATATCACACGTCATGAATTCTTTTAGTAATTTTTTCTCTGGATTTTCAGGTAAGGCAGGAGACTCTTCGCGTGTGGTCGGCATTGATATTGGCTCATCATCAATTAAGGTGGTTGAAGTACAAGAACGCAACGGCATACTTACTCTCACTACATATGGAGAGCTCCAGCTTGGTCCATATAATAGTCAAGAAGTTGGTCAATCAGTAACTCTCGATCCTAAAAAAGAGCAACAAGCGCTTGTCGATATAATCCGCGAATCAGCAGTCAAGTCTACGACGGCAGTATTTGCGATGCCGCTAGCTTCTAGTTTTGTAACTACAATAAATTTTATTGCTGAACCAAAAGAAGATATTTCATCTAGAGTAAGAGTTGAAGCACGTAAATACATTCCTGTACCAATCGGTGAAGTTGCTATTGACTGGGCAGAGATTGAGGCTGACGCCCAAAAAGTTGAAAATCAACGTGATGTATTAGTGGCAGCTATTCAGAACGAAGCTTTAAATCGTTTCCGGGTTTTAATGCAATTTGTGAATCTTAAAGAACCGCCAACCGAAATTGAATGTTTTAGTGCACTACGAGGTGTCTATAAAGAAGAGGAAAAAGATATTGCACTGATTGATATTGGAGCTGTATCTACAAAGATGTACATTGCGCGACAAGGATTACTGCAGCGTATGCACAGAGTACGTGCTGGTGGAGCGATTGCTACAAAACGTATAGCCAGTACGCTCGAACTTTCTTTTGAGGAGGCCGAGATACTCAAACGTGGTATTAAAAAAGAAGACAAAAATTTCCATGACGTAAAGCGTGCGCATCATTCCTGTTATGACCGTGTTTGGCAAGAATTTACACAAGTAATACGCGAGTATGAAAAAACTCTCGGTACAAAAATCGAAACCGTCTACCTAACCGGTAGTGGCTCACTTTTTCCTACTACTAAGCTGGTGATTGAAGAAACTCTCCAAAAAAATGTAGTCCTGGTAAATGCTTTTAACAAAGTTGCGTATCCTGCTTTTATGGAAGATATGATAACCGAAATCGCCCCAACGTTTCATGTCGCTCTAGGGTCGGCACTCAGAGTCTTTGAATAGACTAACTCTTCCACAGGTTTTGTTCGTGTTATTGCAATTACGCACGTATAATTGTTTATATGCCTGGTACCTCAAACACATCATTTATTCCCAAAAAAAATGGCGTGCAAAATGATCGCCGCACAGCAGCACGGCAAGTGTACGTAGGAACCCTGATAGTTAGAATTGTATTTTTTGCAGCACTCCTCGCGGTGGCTGGTGTTAGTGCATATCAGTATATTCTCAAAGGAGATCTTGATGCTGAAGTTATGGCACTAAATAAAGCAATCGATTCTTTTAATGATGCTGAGATGCAGCGAGTAGTAAGTACAGACAAACGTCTTGCTCAAGTTTCAAATATTATGTCGAATACATTTTCTGTTTCGGCACTGCTAAAAGCAGTAGAAGACTCAACTACTGAATCAGCCCAGATTACACAGTTTAGTGTGACGAGAGACGCGAGTAACAATATCGAGGTAATATCAGAGCTAACTACTTCATCTTTTGATACAGCTCTTTTTCAGAAAAACGTTCTTGAAAAAGATGACACTCTCTCTGTACTTAAGATAACTGACCTACAGATTCAGAATTCCAGTTCAGAACCATTAGATGAAACATTAGATTCTGATGCGGAAACTAAAATATCCTTTAAGGCAACACTTGCTGTAGATATCCAAAAGGTTCCTCACTCCGTAGATGCTCCGATACTGACAGTGAAAACAGAACCTAGCACAGCTTCTTCTTCGAACGTTGAGACACCAGTTAGTGGTCTGGTGCCAAGTGATTCACCAGAACGTAATCAAGAACAAATATAATGTTTAACTCAATCGCATCACAAGTCGGAATGGCCATGTTGGCAGCAGGAATGCTTTTTTTCTACGTTAAACCCGCTTTTGTTGAAATTGGAGAGAAACAAAATACAATCGCACAATATCAACAGGAGCAAGAAAAAATAAATAGTGTAAATAATCGTCTGACAGAACTCGTGAATAGAATAAATACTATCTCAGCTCTCGATATGAAGTCCTTGTTAACATTTATGCCAGATACGATTGATTTTATATCAATCTCACGAGACATATTTATTATGGCCGAACAGTCAAAGGTAAAACTTGAGGATGTCACCTATGCAGCAACCCCGCAAGCTCTTGCAGTGGTCGAACCCAATGCACCAATTCAACATACGTTTTCTGTTTCTATATCAGGTACTTATTTACAAATTAAAGATTTTCTTTACTATATTGAACATAACAACTACCCACTAGATGTGCACGAGTTTAAACTCGCGCCATCAGAATCCGATTTTCTTAATGCAGAATTTCTTCTAATTACGTACTCACATTTAGATAGTGCGGAAAGTATATCAGGTGCCGCAAGTAATCGTTAAATACTTATGAGTTCATCAATGAAAAACACTGTCGTCATTTTACTCGCTCTTACATTTGCATATGCTGCATACTATTTTTACATTCAAAACAAAAATAGTGCACTAGATACAGAGGTGGGAGTAGTAACCGATGAAATTATAGCAAAGACACAGTTATTTATTGAGCTCCGTGCTACGCTCGATGCTATACAGTTGGATACAGACATATTTGAAAATGAAGTTTTTCTCTCATACCAGAGTTTCACAAAACCTCCAGTAGAGGAGCCATTCGGTAGAGCAAATCCTTTTGCTAATGTAACTGAAGGTGGTGTTTCGAATCAGTAGGTTTCATATCGTATGAACCCTCTAGAAATATTACTGGAACGTGGAGAAGTGACAGACTCTTTTGTGCGCCAAGTTGACGAATCAATACAGCAAACTGGTCAGTCACTAGAGGCAACGTTGTTGCAGTTAGGGATTTCACCAGAAGTCGTACGCAAAACATTTGCAGAATATTTTCAAGTGCCAGCCTTTGTTCAACCTGAAGGTTTTACTATTACTGAGGAGATTCTGAATTACGTCCCAGAAGATTCAGCAATTCATTATCGTCTAGTACCTCTTTTTAGAGAAGATGATTTGTTAGTTGTAGGAGTAAATGATCCAGAAAATCTTCAGATTCGCGAAGTGCTAAACTTTGTTACTACTAAACATGACATGGGGTACAAGCTTGTCTTCATGCTTGATGTAGATATTACAAAAGCTCAAGAATTTTATTCTAATCTCAAGGGTGAAGTCACAGACGCTCTCAGTACTCTCGAGACTGAGCTCAACGCTGAAATTGCTGCCGGTGTAGAGGAAGCTAGTCCAGAAGATAAGAAAACGATGGAGCATATTGAGGAGGATGCACCGGTTACTAAGATTGTGGCAACTATACTTCGCTATGCTGTTGATGGTAGTGCTTCTGATATTCATATCGAGCCAACTGAAAACAGAATTAAGGTGCGTTTCCGGGTTGATGGTGAACTTATGACTTCACTCGAATTACCACAAAATGTACACTTAGCAGTGGTGGCTCGCGTAAAGATTCTTTCTTCAATGCGACTTGATGAGAAACGAAAGCCACAAGACGGACGTTTTTCTGCAACTTTTGACGGAAGAAAAATTGACTTTCGAGTGTCAATTTTACCGACGTCTCATGGTGAAAAGGTCGTAATGCGAATTCTAGATAATGAGCGCGGTGTCCGTTCGCTAGAAGATGTGGGTATTTCCCAACATATCCTGGAGGCAATTCGTCGCATTATTAAAGAACCGTACGGCATTATACTCATTTCCGGTCCGACCGGTTCAGGTAAGTCTACAACTCTCTACGCCATACTTTCGGAAGTGGATCGACTTTCAAAAAACGTACTGTCATTAGAAGATCCGGTTGAGTACAATATGGAAGGAGTCAGTCAGTCCCAGGTCCGTCCGGAGATCGGGTATACTTTTGCTGCTGGGTTACGTGCTGCATTACGTCAGGACCCGGACATTATAATGGTGGGAGAAATCCGTGATAAGGAGACGGCACAGTTAGCGATTCAAGCGGCGCTTACTGGACACTTAGTACTATCTACAATTCACACAAACAACGCAATCGGTGTTGTGCCTCGACTGATTGATATGGGTGTGGATCCGTACCTAATCGCACCAACACTGAAGTTGGCCGTAGCTCAACGTCTGGCACGACGAGTCTGCGATGGTGCAGCAAAAGAAGAACCGATTTCACAAAGTACACAGATGATGATGGATCAATCACTCAAGACACTTCCTCAAAAATATCACGACCGTATTCCAAGTAATAAAACCATGGTTCGCCCGATGTCTACCCCGACATGTGCAACTGGTCTTAAAGGTCGTGTAGCGGTGATGGAGGTTCTCGAAGTTGATGAAGAGATACAAGATTTAATTCTACATAATGCCTCCGAAGATCAAATCTTTCAGACAGCTCGTAAAAAAGGCTTTATGACCATGAAAGAAGATGCGATTATAAAAGCGTTGCAACATACTATTCCGTATGAAGAAATGAATGCGTTTGGCACCAAAGTCGGGATTGACAGTACCTTAGATGAGTTTGATATACCTGTCGATAACCAAGTCGCAGAAGTGTCCGCGCCAGCTATAATGAATATTAATGAAGATCTTGTTAGTTGATGACGATAGTTTCCTGCGAGACATGTACTCGATTAAGTTCGTGGCGTCCGGCTATGAAGTAGATGTGGCTGATGGCAGTGCTACAGTCATTACTAAACTTCAGCAGGGGGATGAGTACGATTTGATTATTCTTGATATGGTTATGCCGGGTACTTCAGGTGTAGAGTTATTGAAGATAATCAAAGAACAGTTTCCTGCGCAGAGTAAGTGTTGTATTTTTTTATCCAATCAAGGACAGGAAGAAGATATTCGTGAGGCGACTGAAGCGGGAGCTATCGGATATATTATTAAAGCTGAATCAATACCGAGTGAAGTTGTTAAGAAGGTGGAAGAAATTATGAAAAAAAGTAAACAAAATTAATGTATGGCAGTAGACTATAAGCGTGAACTCCAAGCTCTCATTGACCTGCTCATTGCGGAAAGTGCCTCTGATATACATTTTTCCGTAGGATCACACCCACTCATTCGAGTATCAGGTTCTCTCATTCCTTTGGTCAAAAAACCAATTCTTACCGAGCCAGATGTTGTTGCGTTTGCTAAAATCATTATGCGACCTGACCAGTTTGAGCGTTTATCTAAGCGTGAGGAAGTAGATTTTTCATTTGAAAATACCCAGGCAATTCGTTTTCGTGGTAACGCCTTTTTCCAGCGAGGTAAAATGGCAATAGCGCTGCGACTTATTCCAAATGTCATTCGGACTCTGGAGGAGCTTAATTTACCTCCTATTCTCGAAAGTTTCACTCAACGACCTCAAGGCTTCTTTCTTTGTGTCGGTCCAGTTGGGCAAGGTAAATCAACTACACTCGCTGCAATGGTCAATCATATCAACCAGACCCGTTCTGAACATATTATGACTATTGAGGATCCGATTGAGTACGTATACACAGAAGATAAATCATTAATTGATCAGCGTGAAGTAGGTATCGATACCGACAGCTTTCAGTCAGCTCTCAACTCTGCCTTTCGTCAGGATGTCGATGTGATTTTGGTGGGGGAGATGCGTAATATAGATACTATTTCTACCGCAGTAACAGCTGCTGAAACTGGACACTTGGTTTATTCAACACTGCACACTAATGACGCAGCGCAAACAATCAACCGTATTATTGACACGTTCCCTGGTGACCAGCATGGTCAGATCCGTGTACAGTTGGCAAGTTCACTTATTGCAATTTTTTCACAACGACTTATTCCGCACATAACTGGCGGTATGGTGCCAGCCTATGAGCTTCTTATCAATAACACCGCTGTGTCAAATCTTATTCGCGAAAATCGTGTTCATGAGATTCCTTCTATCATTGAAATCGGTCTCGACCAAGGAATGATTGATATGAATCGTTCTTTGGCACACTTAGTCCAAAACGGCGACATAACTGTAGAAAATGCTTTCATCCACTCCATTAACCCTAAAGGGCTAGAACGCCTTATCTAATTTTATAGTATGCTTTTCAATTACGTTGCCATTGATACTACTAATGTTCAGCGAGAAGGTACTGTTGAAGCTGTTACTATCGACGCAGCCATCTCTGCAGTACAAAAACGTGGATATACGATTATTTCCATTGATCCAGCGTCTGCTGCTGGCGGTATGCAGGCAATCCTCAATTTTGACTTTTCGTTACTAAAAAGTATTTCTAATAAAGAAGTTGTCATTCTTTCGCGCCAGATTTCTACCCTGTTCCAAGCGCATGTATCACCACTCCGTATCTTTAGATTGCTTTCGGCAGAAATAGGGAATCCGCAATTGCAAATCATAATGAATAAAATCGTGGAAGATTTGCAGGGAGGTAGTTCTATTTCGCGTGCACTCTCTATGCATCCTGAAGTATTTTCCTCTTTTTATGTTAACTTGGTGCGTTCTGGAGAGGAGTCTGGTTCATTAGAAAAATCTTTTGCGTATCTAGCTGATTACCTTGACCGTTCTTACGAAATCATTACCAAAGCCAAAAATGCACTGGTGTACCCAGCTTTCGTTATCGTCTTATTCGTGGCAGTAATGGGTCTCATGCTTACTACGGTCATTCCAAAAATCGCAGCTATTCTTACTGATTCTGGTCAGGAATTGCCTATCTATACAAAAATCGTTATCGGTATTTCCGATATTTTGACCAACTATATCGGACTGATATTCATTGGTTTAGCAGCCGGGGGGGTCACTCTTTGGCGCTTTGTGAAGACTGAGGTGGGCTCGAGAACGGTTGATGAAATTATGATATCTATCCCATACTTGGGAGATTTACAGCGTAAACTGCTTCTTACTCGCATTTGTGATAACATGGCCACAATGCTTGGTAGTGGTATTTCGATGGTACAAGCTCTTGAGGTAACGGCTGATGTGGTTGATAATGTCGTGTATAAAGAAATTCTCCAATCAGCACTCATAGAGGTAAAAGGAGGTCGTTCGTTTGCTGATGCTATTTCAGAATACTCTGAAATACCTGGAGTACTTACCCAAATGGTGAAAGTGGGTGAAGAGACAGGAAGTCTGGCAGAAATCTTGAGTACGTTAGCAAACTTTTACCGCCGTGAAGTAAATAATGCGGTAGATACCTTAATTGGACTCATTGAACCAATTATGATTGTAATGCTCGGTCTTGGCGTTGGTACGTTACTTGCTTCTGTCTTGATGCCTATCTACAACATGACAAACGCCTTCTAAAGGTTGTCCACATCTACCTCTGCGTATAGTTTCTAATCTCGTATAATAGGAAGAGCTCTACGTACAACGTGAGCAGTTTATGGAATATTCAGATACGCAGCTGATATCTGAATCAAAAATAAACGTATTAATAAAAAATAGTAATTTATTTATGAAAGAATCAATGCTCAAACGAGGTTTCACCCTTATCGAACTCCTTGTAGTTATCGCCATTATCGGCATCTTGGCCGCTGTAGTACTCGGATCACTCAATGACG
>CAIMDH010000053.1 GCA_903839715.1 uncultured bacterium | reverse complement strand
TCGTTGATAGCGACCCACGTACTGGTACGTTTATGCCAATCAACACCGACGTATAGTTTAGACATGTTTGTTGTCTTAACGATTAATGCAGTACCTGACGGTACTGCATTAATGGTAGCGGGGTTCTATGGTGGCGAATCCCGCGTAAATGCCTCCCAGGCATTTACTTCCCGGCGCAAATTAAAAACTCCCCAAAAGGGAGTTTTTAATTTTGTGCGCCGAGCTGGAGGTGGTTCGAACCTTGTGTATGAGTGCAAGTAGCGTTTAATCAGAAGAATATCCTCTTAAACCACCATAGGAGGTCGCCACTGCAATAACGATTGTGATTTATTTTAAGCCACAATGTTCAAATTGAACGTTTTAGTATATTGTAGTGATATAAACTAAACTTTATATTATGAAAACATTACCAAAGAAACTTCTTTTTGAAGCCCGAAAAGACGCTGAAGATCTGGTTAAGAACCTGAAAGGATCTAAGGTCTTACCACCCTCATACAATAATAAGACGTACTATAAAGATTTGACTAAATATGAATACTTTGACGCGTTAGTTTTGCTACGACATTACATCAAATTTGCATCAGATGTTTATTTTGGGCAGGTTGTAAAGGCGAGAAACGTTGATTTATTCATGATCACACCTAGTATATCGTCCCCGATGGGACCAGGATCTGATTCTGAAGTTGTACCTATAAAATTTGGAAAGTACGACTCGTTCCTTGTTGACTCATCTCAATTTGGATTTGAGCCTCTGGTATTTCAAGGTATTAAAAAGGTTTACTGCTATCTTCCTTCAATGCGAGGGGAAAATCCTGATGCGAGACACCTAAATCAGTTTTTTCATTGTGAAGCAGAGATCGTTGGTACATTAGATGACCTTACGCCTATAATGGAGGGCTATATCAGGGCTCTGGCTTCAATCATGATTGCTCTTGATCCTTTGGTTGAAAGAATGAGTGCTAATTATCTTATGACTAAAAAAGCATTAGATGAAATTGTCGCGACTGAATCATTCGAGAGCATTTACTTTGATGCTGGGTATGATTTACTTCAACAAAGCAATGCGACAAAAAAGTATACGAAAAATGGTGAGTTCGGAAGAGAGATAAATTCTGATGGCGAGAGGTTTATTACTCAAAGCATAGGGTCTGTAATACCAATTTGGATGAGAGGATTCGATCGCGATACTGTTGCTTTCTACCAAAAGCCGGATCCAAAAAATACATCAAAGGTTATTAATGCTGATTTACTCTTTCCGCCTCTTACTGATGATGGTTTTAGCGGTGAAATAATTGGTTCAGGACAAAGACAAAACGACCCGCAAGAAATGATTGAATCATTACGTCGCCAAGGTATTAACCCAGCACCATATAAGTGGTATATCGATTTACGCCGTCAACCAGGATATCGAACCACCTCTGGTTTTGGGCTCGGTATAGAAAGATTTATTGCATGGTCACTTGGGTATAAAAGTATACGAGATGTGATTTTGTACCCGCGACTGAAAAATATACAAACAATACCTTAAATGGTCTTCCCACGGCTTCCGCTGTCGTTATGACTCGGGTTTCTTAGGAATAGAAAAAGCCTCGGGGAAAATTTCCCCGAGGCTTCATTGATTTATTCCTTTCACGAATACAAACTCCCCACACCCTGCATCCACTTGTTTTCCTGCAGCGATGAACCGGGCGATTCGGTTCTTTACTCCCGCTGAGCGGAGGTATTCCTCAAACCTTCTCAGGTCTAAGATATCAGCTCCTTGATACTGTGGAAGATCATTGTTCGGCTCAGTGATCATAACAGAAAAGATCCCCTCTGTCATGATCAAAAGACTAGCAAGGATCTCTGCATCTTCAACACTATCGTTGAATCCTCTGAAGAGCATGTAGTTAATCCAGATCTCAGTTGGCGTACGAATTGCAAACTCTCTCGCAGCCTCAAAAATGTCTTGGATTTTGAAGGCTCGATCAACCGGCATGATTTTTGCACGCTTCTCGTCAGTTGGAGCATGGAGTGACACCCATAACATCCGAAATGCCGGGATTTGTTCTTGTGCTAGACGGAGTAGCTTTCTTGGGAGCCCAACAGTTGCAAATGAGAGTCGACCAGCGTAAGCCTTGTTACTGTCGACTAGCTCTGCAACACTTCCAACAAAATTATTGTAGTTGTCGAGTGGTTCACCAATACCCATGAAGACGACATGATCGAACACAGGAATCCTCACCCTATCGGAGAGGTACTGTATTTCTTCGAGGATCTCTTCTTGTGTAAGATTCCTCGAGAAGCCATTCCTGCCGGAACTGCACATTGTGCACCCAAACTTGCAGCCAGCTTGTGTTGAGATACAAGTATGCATCTCTTTCCTGCCGTTCACTAAAAGTTCGAAGACGCCAGCTTCGATGGAGTTTCCGTCGGAAAGCAATATCTTGAACTTATGATCTACTAGTGGTTGGAATACTTCATTTCGCCACCTTTCGCTGATATTTTGTGGGTATGTAAAAGAACTTACTTTAATGATTTTCATCTGTTTCTCCTTGGGATGGGTTGTCTAACTTACATTGAAACACAAAATATTTTTCCAGTCAACTTAAGGGTGGTGAAGCACCCTAGATTGACAGTAAGTGTTTTGTATTCTATATTTCTACACAGAGTTGTACCTTAACAATCTGATCGAGGAGGTCATAGTCATGAAAGTCACTGGATTTGGAAGAATTCTTGCAAAGCGAAACATGGGCGGTATCTGTTTCTTGAAAGTTCGTTTCCAGGAAGAGGATACTCAGTTCATTCTCACAAAGAAAGATCTTGGAAACTACAAAGAGATTACTGCTCTTCCTTCAGGGTCAATAATTTCTATCGAGGGCACACTAGTACTCAGTAAGACAGGTACTCCGTCGATAGCAGTCTTTTCTGCGAAGTCAGTTTCACCCTGTCGAATTGAATTGCCCGATAAGTACAACGGTGTGACCAGTAGAACCGAGTACGATGATCGGGTTATTGGTCTCATTGGAAATCCTGACTCGTTTTGTCTCTTTAAAGCAATTGCGGAGCTGAACTGTCGAGTCCGGGAAGTTCTTGTCAGAAATGGATATCTTGAGTTTGATACCGGTGTCTTACAAAGCAATTTTGACGCTGGTCTGGCAAATTCGTTCTCGACTCATTGTAACGCAAACGGTCGTGAGTACCACCTCTCTTTAACTTCTGAGATGAAGCTTAAGAAACTCATCGCTGGAGGATTCGAACGGGTGTATGAGATGACACATTCGTTCCGAAATGAGGGTGTGAACTCTACGCACTATCCAGAATTTGGTATTCTGGAGTGCTACAAAGCAAGCGAATCATTAGCGGATTCCCTTGCTCTCATCACAGAAATCCTCAATGAGCTTGCTCAAGTAAGTAGGAGAGGGATTGGTATCGAAGTCTTGGGTGAAGAATTTTCATCTCCGCCAAAGCAAATCTCTTTCCATGAAGCACTGGCTCTGGCGTGTAGTCGTGAGGTTTCGGTCAGCGATTTGGTTTTGGTACGGCCGGACCTTTTCTCAAAAGGTATGCCTGAGTTCACTCGGATATACAAGGCACTCACTAAAATCGTTGCCCCTCAGTTTGATAATCCGGTCTTTATTGTAGATATGCCTGAGGGTTTCAACCCCTTTTGCAAAATTACGAACGACAAAGCGCTGCAAGCAGTACTCGTCGCTAAGGGGATGCATATTGGTACGATATCTGTCGACGAGAACAACCCAGAGGTCGTGTCTCAGAGGCTTCAAAAACAGAGCGAGGAGTCTGGGGTACCAATCAATACTGGGTATTTGGAACTCCTAGATCTCGGGGTACCTCCGATTTCCGGAATTGGTCTCGGCATGACACGCCTTGCCATGCTCTTTCTTCCTCGGGAAAAACAGAATGTTCGGGACGTTATCCCGTTTCCTTTCATTTGAAACACCCGCCATCGCATTGATGGCGGGATTTTCTTTTTTATAACTCCAGTTTACTTAATCCAAGATTCAGTGATTCTAAAAGAATTCTTAGATGAATCAATTTCACCACTTATTCCAAGAGGAAGAGTGATGATAGGGGAGCTATGACCAATATTAACATTGTAAAGAATAGGGTAGTTGTGCTCCTTAGTGTATTTCATAATAATTTCTTTTAGTTGTGCATTTTGACCATCGGAAGCCCTGTAGGGTCTTCCGATTATAAGACCTCGTATATTCTCAAAGACTTGTGCATTGTCCAAGTCAGCAAGAAAAGCGTCTAGTGTTGCCATATCTATGGATTCTCCCGGACTTCCTTCTGGGATATCTACGAAAAATAGGGTGTCTCTAGGATCAATCCAGTATTCAGTTCCTAGAGTGTGATTAATCGATGGAACACATCCTCCGACAATTATCCCCTTTGCGTGCCCTTCTCTCCACCATTCATACCCTTTTGATTTATGCGATGCTCTTTCTTTTGTATGGTTCTCCTGATCAAACCAGTCAAGAAAATCATCGGTCCATTCTTCTGAAGCATTAATCTCACCAAAAGTCCCTTCTGTAAGTACCTCAATGAAGGATTTTTTGGTGTACTTAAGTACTTCAGGATAATCTCCAAATTCTGATATAAGACATGGTCCATAAAATGTTCTGAGAGAAGCCTTAGAATAGAACGCATAGTGAAGCACTGAGATATCAGAATATCCTATGAATATTTTTGGGTTATTCCTAATAAGTTCAAAATCTAGATATTTAAGAACCTGATTACTATGGTCACCACCAATAGAACACAAAATAC
>CAIMDH010000052.1 GCA_903839715.1 uncultured bacterium | reverse complement strand
TTTTTCGTTTGTGAATTTTTAATATTTACCCCATGTGACGTATACTATTCACTACTTATCCGTATTAGTTGCTTTTATGTCAGTACCAAAAAAATCTCTTACCAAGAAACCAGTAGTTGCTAAAGTGCAAAAAAAAGATTACGCCAAAATGGCGATGGCTCTCCACAAAAAACTCAAAGGTAAACTAGAAATAGTGTCTAAGGGAAGACTGGTAACAAAAGACGAGTGGAGCACAATGTACTCACCGGGAGTGGGGGCAGTCTCCAGTCACTTGGCGAAGTTTCCAAAAGATGCACGAGAGTACACGATGAAACGTAATTCGGTCGCGGTTATTAGTGACGGCTCAGCGGTGCTGGGATTGGGTAACATTGGTCCAATAGCGGCGTTGCCGGTCATGGAAGGAAAGTGCGCCATCTTAAAAGAGATGGCAAATATCGACGGCTTCCCGATTGTGCTTGATGTGCATGATGTTGAAGGAATTATTGCCGCTGTAAAAGCAATAGCACCAACCTTTGGTGCTATCAATCTCGAAGATATTGCTGCGCCACAATGTTTTGAAATTGAAGAGCGACTCAAAGCAGAATTAAGTATTCCAGTGATGCATGATGATCAGCACGGCACAGCGATGGTGGTTTTGGCTGGATTATTGAACGCAGCTAAGGTAGTAAAGAAAGACTTTGCTGCCCTTAAGGTGGTGGTTGTCGGTGCCGGTGCGGCTGGACGAGCCGTAACATTGCTGCTTATAAAAGCTGGTATCACAAACATCACCGTGACCGACAGTAAAGGAATTATTTATAAAGGAAGAAAAGATTTAACTGGATATAAAAAGCAATTAGCAGATATAACCAATCCCGAAAGACGAGAAGGAGATGTTATGTCTGCCGTCACTGGAGTAGATGTGGTGATTGGTGTGTCAGGTCCTGGGACGATTGCTCAAGCGCACATCTCTGCAATGGCTGAGCAGGCCGTGGTGTTTGCATTAGCTAATCCGATTCCAGAGATTATGCCTGAGGATGCCAAAAGAGCAGGCGCTGCAGTGGTAGCAACCGGTCGTTCTGATTACGCTAATCAGATAAATAACTCGCTCGCGTTTCCAGGAGTTTTCCGGGGTGCGCTCGACAAGGGTGTGACTCACATTACTGATGAAATGAAGTTGGCAGTCGCCAAGAAACTGGCTGGTTTGATTAAGAATCCGACAGCAGAGATGGTGATGCCGCCCGTGATGACACCAGGCTTAGTCAAGGCGGTGGCGAGTGTGATTAAGTAGAAAAGTGAATAGAAGCTAATCCCCTTAGAAAGCATTGCTTTCTAAGGGGATTAGCTGTACGCACCAAAAAATAATGGACATTACACTCAAAATATGGTATATTACTGTCAGCTGCAACAACCTTATGAGGAGGTGTATCATGGGAGTTCTTCGTAAACCTAAATCTGTTGATTTAGCCAAGAAACGCAAAGCTATTGAAGAGTCGCGACGTCTTGGTGCCGAAAAAAAGAACGAGCTCAAAGTTCGTTCTAAGGTCACAAAAAAAACAGACAAGCGAGCCACTGCGGTAGATGCTACACCATGTAGTATCGATGAAATTTTGGCAGAAGAGCATGCTCGTATTGTGTATGCTGGTGCGTATGCCCACATGATGAACAATCAAATTGGCTGGGATGATTCTCTCAGTTAAATAACTCAAGGCCCAGTAGCAGTGCAGCGCACTCTTCTGGGTTTTCCTTTTTTCAGGGTTTGGTATAAAGTATAATTTGTGTAAATGTTCTTTCTAAATCTAAAAGGGGTATATCATGTCTGTCGCACAAGTTGTCATACGCTTGGTTCCTACACGTTCTACGGTGCGTCGCTTATCCAGTAAGCGCTCGCGGCAGTGGGGGAGACAGCTTGTCTTCACCGAAGTTTCTTGGCTTGTACTACCTGGTACAGCACCAAGCTATGCCGTTCGTGAAAACCAAATCTCGCGGCAGTCACTCATGTAAGTTTCTGCCCCCCATATAACCGATCCCGGAATAAAACACTATTCCGGGATTATTTTTTTTACTAGTTTTGACTTTTATACATTTAGTTGTACTATATAGATTGTTAGTTTGGTGGTTCTTTGTATAACTATTGAGGAGTATCTATGAATTCTTTGCAGGAGCAGATTGAGGAACTTGGTGTGCGTGACGTTAGCGAGGCAGAAGGGTACGTTGTGTGTACAAATAAGCCCAAAGCCGGAAGAATCATGGCCTGGGTACCGCTTCATCAAGTGCGTGTCAAAAAGCTGAACCTCTTCCATCGCACGTTTAGTGAGTGTGTGGCAATGCGACCAGACGATGTAGTGTTTGACATATCGGACTACCATCCAAAATCGCCTTGCATCATCACGTTTGAAGCACCAAAAGAAGATTTTTTGGTACTTTTCAAATCATTTTTGTTGTACCTCGGGCAAGCGCGGCTACTAAGTAGTCCTATCGTATGCTGCAAGTTCAATCACCTGCATTGATCTTCAGCGAACAAAAAAGCGTCAACTCTGTTGGCGCTTTTTCTTATGTTACCGGCTGCATCCACCAAGTATCTATTTACCCTAGTGCTACATCAAGTATCATCATTACCACAAAGCCACCGATGGCACCAATAGTTGCGAGGTCAGTATGGCCACCGCGTTGTGATTCAGGAATCAACTCTTCGATAACAACGAACATCATTGCTCCTGCCGCAAAACTAAGCGCATAAGGGAGTACTGGAGTAGCGACTATGACTAGTGCTGCTCCTGCTACAGCGGCGACAGGTTCGACAATTCCGGAAAATTGACCATACATAAAGCTTTTTGTGCGACTAAATCCTTCACGTCGCAGCGGTACAGAAATCGCCGTTCCTTCTGGGAAATTTTGGATTCCAATACCGATAGTAAGCGCAATGGCACCTGCTAACGTCGCGCTTTCAAGGTTTAGATAGGCGGCACCAAAGGCTACGCCGATAGCGAGACCTTCAGGTATGTTGTGTAGAGTGATGGCGGATACTAGCAAAATACTACGGTGCCAGGAGGTTTTGACGCCCTCACTTTCTTCAATAGGAAATCCAAGGTGAAGATGGGGAATAACGGCATCAAGGGCCATGAGTAATAGAGCACCTAATAAAAATCCGATTGCTGGTGGAACCCAAACCGGTAGGGGTCCATTGGCTGACATCTCGATAGCAGGGGAAAGTAGTGACCAAAAACTGGCAGCAATCATAACGCCGGCTGCAAAGCCCAGCATACCATTTAAGATTTTTTTATTAATTTCTTTGAAAAAGAATACGGCTGAAGCACCTAGTGCAGTAACTCCCCAGGTAAATGTTCCGGCCAAAGCTGCCTGCATAACAGGACTAAGTGAGATAAACCATTCCATACAATTGTGTTAATTTGAAAACGTTATGAGTAATTTGGGTATTTTGGAGGAGAGCGATTACAATAATCACAAGATAACTGTCATATCCTAGCATACTAGGTGGCTGTGACAAGAGTTCGTATAGTGGTAGGTAAATCTACAACAACACCGGCGGCCAGTACTGGCCGCCGGTGTTGTGGGTATGTATTTAGAGAGTGATTGAATCTTTTGCTTCTTTTTCAAGTCCTTCTTCTTTTGGAAGCTGGAGTTTACATTGCTCCTTAGCTGTTTTTTTAAATCCATCCCATGCTCCTTTGCGATCAGAACGCAATTCTGTATGTGCGCTCTTTTTGGCAGACTTCCAGTCATCCCAGGCTGTCTTTAGTGCCTTATTTCGTTCAGCGACATCTGCTAGTGCCCACGCAGCAACTAGGTCTGCTTTACGGTCGGTAAGAGCGGCAGTAAGTGCTGTACTGAGATCACTCCAGGCGGTGATAAGTGCAGACTCTCGTACTTCAATTGCGGCACTCATACAGGTAGTGTCTACCTGGGGTCGAGGTTTAGTGCTTGTGGCAGTGGTGCTAGAAGCGTGTCGTTCGACTTCGAGTGAACCTCTGCGTGCTTCGGCTACACCAGCACTTGCAAAGTAAAGTCCAGCTAGCGCTGCGACTATTACGAGTGGAATGGCGAGTTGTGAATGGGTTGATGAATGCATGTGGTTTAAAATTAAACTATAAATAAATTAACTAACTCCAAAAGTGTATGGTGTATCAGGGATGAGGGCAATATGGGTTATGAACAGGCTACTTTTGAGTGCTGGCCTGGTAGTGCTTTGAAAGTAATCTGTAGGAACGGGTTGTGAAGGCTAAGAGAGTCATGATAACTCCGAGAACACCTGCCAAGATAAAGACTAGAGCGATGCCACGATCGACGCCTGTACCAAACCAGTCACCAAGAAGGGCCACTCCAGTACCTGTTGTCATAAATGGTATGAAGATGAACTGTGCTAAAGGGCCAATTAAAAAGACAGTAATCGGACTCGCAAAAGATTCGATACTAGAAGCAAACCCAAAAACCCGACCTTGGCGTTCAAAAGGGACGACACTTTGGATGACTGTCTGTTCGGCCGCTTCGACGATTGGAAAAAGGAGCATCCATATTACCATACCAAACCCAAGGAGAATCACTGATGGTTGGATGGGAAAGATGATACAACTGCCCCAAGAAATAATATTAAGAAGAAGGATTAATCGGAGCGGTTTTTTACCGATACCATAGCGAGCAACCAGACCACTACTGAGAATAATTGTCAGACTCGCTGCTGCCCACATCGTGCCCCATGTCTGGACTGACACGAGTGAAAGACCATATGGGTCCATTAGAGCCATAAAGATGCCACCAAGAAAATTATTGAAGGTATTAAATAATATTAGCGCAATCAGACCAGGGATGGTAAGGATGACGGCGATGGTACCCCGAATATCTAGATGCTTGGGTTTTTCTTCGGTGTGTACTATTTCAGCTTCAGGAAGGCTGATATAAAGTAAGTGAATGAGGGCTACTGCTGTTGCAACACACGCCCCGACTAAGGCTGTACCCATTCCATAAAAACCGATAGTGACTCCACTTAGTATTGAGGTGAGAGAAAAGGCGAGACCATTCACCATGCCAACCTGGCCATTGGCCTTATCTTTACCTTCGGTAAAGAGCATGGTGACAGTGGTAGCAAGCGCGATTGTGCGGAGGTTCTGGGCGACTGTGCCAACCATGAGCACAAAAACGAATATCCAAAGCCAAACAGCGGTAGGGTCACTAAAAGTACTTTCCGGTAAAGTAAAATACAGCAAGGTGCCGACACTAAAGGAGACAAGGCTCGCGATACTGGAATAGAGCATGGCGACCTTCTTGCGATTGTGGTCGACAATACCGCCAAAGAAAATTGCTCCCAACATATTGGTAAGAGCAAAAATTCCCGCAATAAATGATGTGGTTAGTACCGACTGTGTTTCTAGAAAAATCCAAAAGGTCAAAGCAAACCAGACAAAGGCATTGGTGGTGTTGGCGATGAGATTATTGATAAGTAGGTGACGAAATGTGATTGTGTTTGATTGAATGAACATTCGACTAGTATAGGTTATAGAGGAGTTGAAGCAAAAAGAACATAGGACATTTTTGCAGAAAGCCTTGAATAGGGCTATGTTTTATTAGGAGATAAGAATATTGTATTGCTCTAATATCCAAATTCATTTTTATTACTAATAACTGCTATTAGTATATTCTTTTCTGCTATTTGATAAAATGGAAGTTAGTACTGCATGGACTAAGAATATAACTGCATCGATACTTTACTAAACAATAAATTTTTGATATTGTAAATACAGTTGCGCAGTCAACTGTTCCTCAACCTAATTAGGAGATAGCTATGTCCACTGTTCAAAGTTCTGTTGTGATCTATCAGACTACCTTGAAGATCAAGCGAATACTGCAACTACTTGAAGATGAAAACCTTCCGTTGGTTGTGCAGATGGCGCACAAAAAGATGATAAGTCAGGGTGTGATGCCAATTCTGAGTGACGCACAAGCGGTCGATGTACTCAAACAGTACTCATGGGTAGCACAACATTCATAGCATTGTCTAGAACAGAATGGTGTGTCGTGTGCCATTTGTTCATTTTGACTTGAGTCTCAGATTAAATTCTTGCCTTAAAGGCACTGCTAAAAGCAGTGCCTTTTCTTTTGATTTGTAGGGGCGAGATTCAAACCCACGGACCCTTTAGGATTGGGACCCCTACACCTTCTCAGGTGTAGGGGCATAAAGAAGTAAATTAACTCGTCTGCAACTGACGGCGGCTTTTGTAGTTAGTTACTATGGTTTGATAGGTAAAGACTAGTAAAAAGATACAGCCTTGTACAAAGACAATAGTACCACCGGTGGCGATATTGAAGTAATAACTTGAGTATGCACCAATGAGAGAACTAATAAGACTAATTCCTATCGCAATTTGGAGCATGCTAGAAAAACGTTTAGTCAAAAGAAAAGCGGTAGATCCGGGAGTAATAAGCATAGCTATCACTAAGATGATGCCTACTGTTTGGATTGAGCCAGTAATGGTAACTGCCAATAGTGAAAGAAATGCGTAGTGAATAAAGCGCACTGGTAAACCAAGTGACTGGGCGTGAATCGGATCAAAACAAAACAGTAAGAATGTTCGCCTAAATATCAGTACGACTAGTGAGACTAGAGCCAGAATAATAAAAGTGTACCAAGCATCATTGTCAGAGATGCCAAGCACTTCGCCGAAGAGAACATGTGTCAGGTCAACCGAACTAATGATTTTGGAAATCAACATCAGGCCAAGTGCAAAGAGTGTAGTAAAGACAATTCCCATTACCGCGTCTTCTTTAATCTTGGTATTGTTTTTTATATACCCAATCAAAGTTACCGCCAGCATCGCAAACACAAAAGCGCCTAGTCCAAAGGGAATGCCAAGCATGTAGGCTAGCACCACTCCGGGGAGGACGGCGTGAGAAATAGCATCACCTAGCAGAGACCATCCTTTGAGAACCAAAAAACACGAAAGAATGGCACAGGCCACACCTACAATGGTAGATACGACTACCGCCTTAAACATAAAGGCATATTGCAGCGGCTCCAAAATAAAATTAAGAATATCCATATAAAGTATTAATTAAATTTTACGTGATTAAGGATGCCGTCAAAAGTTCTCTCTACGAGCTCTTTAGTAAAAACTTCTTTGGTAGGACCAAAGCCAATAATGGTCGACTTTACCAATGCAACATGATCACAGGTGTCTGGTAGGGAAAGTAAGTCATGGGTAGCGAGAATAATTGTCTTACCACTTTCTTTGAGAGAAATGAGTAGCGCAATGAGTGATTTTTCGGTGGTGGCGTCTAAGCCAGCAAAGGGTTCGTCGAGCAGTAAGATATCTGCACCTTGTGCCAAAGCACGTGCCACGAAAACTCGTTTCTTTTGACCTCCAGACAATTCACCAATTTGACGATCTTTAAAAGCCGTCATGTTTACTCGCTCGAGCGCGGTCTTGACCGTATCGTGATCAACTGCACTAGCCATTTTCAGAATATTTTGTGTACCAATTCTGCCCATCATTACTACTTCATACACTGAAACAGGGAAGTCCCAGTCGACTAATTCACTTTGTGGGACATACGCAACGTGTCCATGTTTTTGCGCGGTGTGAGGGTCATCACCACAAATAGTAATAGTGCCAGTCTGGGGAGTTACTAACCCCATAATTGCTTTAAAAAGTGTAGATTTGCCTGCACCATTCATACCTATTACTCCAGTAAAGGAATGGTAGGGAATATTAATTGTAGCGTCCCTGAGGGCGATGTTGTTGCCGTAGCGAACGTTAACTTCATTGAGTGAAATCGCGATGTCCTTCATATAGGTTTAGGATTCTTTTGTTAGCCCGCTAATAATAGTATTGGCGGTGTGTTCAAGTAATTTAAGGTATGTTGAGGCAGGTCCGTCTTTAGGTGAAAGGGAATCAACAAACAGTACTCCACCCAAGCGAGCCCCGGTAGCTGCAACTACTTCTTGTTGGATGCGTGGTTCAACAGTACTTTCACAAAAGACTGCTGGAATTTTTTTAGCTTTTACCACTTCAATAATTTTAGCCACTTGTTGCGGTGAACCCTGTGACTCTGAATTGATTGCCCAGAGGTATTCCTCCTCGAGATTGTAGTCATTGGTGAGATATGAGAAAGCACCTTCGCAAGATACCAAGACACGATTGTTTTCCGGTAGTTGACCTAGAGCTTGTTCGAGTTTGTTATCTACGGCGCGGATTTTGTCCGAGTACGCAGCTGCTTGAGCAGCGAAGTATGCTGCGTGCTCGGGTGCTGCTGTAGTGAGTCCTTGGCGGATATTTTCAATATAAATAAGTCCTTGTTCTGGTGACATCCATGCATGGGGATTAGGTTTACCGGCATACGCATCTTCAGAAATATATTGTACTGCAACATTGGTGCTGACACGTACAACAGTAACATTAGGAATACTAGCGCGAAGTTTCTCAGTCCAAACTTCTAGATTCATACCGTTTTCAAACATAATGTCAGCCTTTGAGGCTTGTACCAAGTCGTCTGGGGTAGGTTGGTATCCGTGAATTTCAGCGCCGGGTTTTGTGAGTGAGATTGAGTCTACTTTGTCTCCACCCACCTCAGCTACCATGTCGGCAATAATAGTGAAGGTACTGAGGGCGACAATTTTGTCTGACTGAGTAGCTTCAAGAACCGACATGTCTTGTGGCTCCGTGCTTTTAAAAGTGATGTAGACTATCGCGGCAATTATAAGTGCGATAAGTAGTAAGTATTTTTTCATAAACTGGTCTTTTTAGATTTAAATATTTTTTAATGGGAAATGGGAGAACCGTGTGGGTCGTGGGTAGGATGCTTAAGAAAGCTATCAAGGCGCTTGATGGCCTCGTCGCTAAAAGCGTGTTCCAGACGTTCTGCTTCAGCATGGACTTTGTCTTTGGGTATTTTGAGCGTTTCATGCAGAAATACTTCTATCAGCCGGTGTTTGTACGTCAATTTTTTTCCTATCGCTTCACCTGTAGCTGTTAGTTCTACTTGGGCATAGGGTGCTGCGGTAACAAGGCCATCACGAACCAGTTCCTTTACTCTTTCAGAAACGGTAGATTTACTTAACTGAAGTCGGTCAGCAATATTGGTCACGCCAGTTTCTTTTGCTGATCTACGGAGGATATAAATCGCCCGTATATAATCTTCTTTAGTAGAGGTGATGGGAGCCTGCGCTCCAGTCTTTGTTCGCATATACGAACTATATAGGAATATACACTTATTTGCAAGGGAAGGGGTGTAAACTTTTAAGTAAAACGGCATTTAAGATAATCCGTTTCATAAAAATGGACACTTTCGCGTCAAGCATGATTTGGTGTATTGTCTTGAATGAAGTTGCTGTGTAAGCACTGTCTTAGAATAGTAGGTGTATTTTTCGGTGTTATTTTTGATATCCTTTAGTGAGTTATAAACACAAAAACCTTCCAGTTAACTGGAAGGTTTTTGTGTTTTAAGAAAAGTGCTTTATCTCACTTATTTTTTCGCTTGAACGTCGCAAAAGATTTCTCAATAATTGAACTGTACTTTTTTTCTTGTGTCTTATTTATATATGTCGCTGTAAGTATATACTCTCTGCCATTCCGTACAATAAAAAACTGGCTTCCAATAATTGGTATACCATCTACACGCGCAGTGTAGTTAAATCGAATGGCAGGAACACCGTCAACTACAATATTACTAGCGCTTTTAAATTTAAAACCATCTATTTCTGCCCGATATTCATCCTTGAAGATACTCACCCAAAAATCAATCATATCAGGATCATAATCAATTGACTCTTCTGACTCTACTCCCATAACAACGATACTAGCACCAATATTGTTTGGGATTGCGGACGTACCTTCACTGTCTTCATCTACTGTCCATCCTTTAGGAAACTTTATGGAGAAATCTTGATTACTATATGCTTTTTCCGCCAACTCTCCTGATTCTTTGGACGTACCCGTTTTCTTGTCAGTCTTCTTAGCTTTGTCTGTTGTGCTCTTTAGTACCGTCTTCCAGATTTTATCGCTGATTAGTTTTAGTTCATTCGATGAATTAAAACGGATCGTAATAATGTTATCTGTACTCTGGTCATGTATCAATACAATATAGGAGGATGAAGTAACACCAAACTCTGAAGGTGAAGAGCCGCTAATTGTGAGCATTTGGTTTTTCTTTGATCCTTGGAATTTACCACTCTTGATTTTCTGATTTTCTAATAAATCATCGTTCTTAATCAAATCTTCAACATAGACTTCTTCCCCCGTTTCAATATCGAAAGTTTTAAACTTTTGTTTAGCGTCTAGCCAAACTTTATCCTTGGTAATAATTGCAACATAAATTGAACTATCAGTTTCTGGTATGTAAATTGAACCAGAATCATCTATGACTCCTGTAGACGGAATTGTTATTTTTGCATTTGCTAGATCGCCACTAATGTCACGATTAATTTCAGACAGTTTCACTTCAGAATAACTTATTGCACCATTTGAACTTTTTGCACCTACTAAGCTATATGAACGCTGTTCATCGACTTTTGAAAAGAGCGAAAAATCCGCATAAGCACCTTTAGTTGGTAACACAAAAAAGATCCCGACAAAGACCAACATGTATAAAAATTTTCGTACCGCGCCCTCTCTCTTCATCAGTGTTTTATTCATACCTTAAAAACTACGATTAATTATATGGTAAATAATAACATGGGGGGTTGATAGGTAACACAACCCCCTATACGGAGGGTAAATATAAGTTTGTTTAATAAATAAAAAACAACCTATATTTTAGAATAGGTTGTTAAAAGTTTTTGGTAAGTACGTATGCGGATGGGGCAGGTGGATTACTTTTTCCTTTTCCTCGCTAGTTCGATTGTCTGTAAAATCGTCGCTCGAATTAGCGTGAAAGAATCCTTCACGACACCATGGAGAAACTTCGCTTTACTGTTAAGTAGCCGCCGTTCGATGGCTTTCCAGTACTCACTCCTTTCGTCAATGTCGATTAATTTATTCTCGTCGGAGTTGTATGACCAGACGAGGGTATCACACTCGACCGTCTCAGTTGTACTCCCTTTTAAGAAGCCGAAGAAACCACTTTTTTGCACCGTGTTTTCTGTATAATCGCGTACGTATACGCGGAAGAGTACTTTACCGAGTATAGTACTTTTGACTTCAATGGAGTGAATGACAGCGCGATAAACGTGCGTCTCTCCGGACCCTATCCGGATTATTGTTTCACACACCACTTCACGTGGCATGCCACTACTTTTGTCAGTGATGACACGTATTTGTCCCATGGCAACTCTCCCGTGTTTGTTGAAGAAAAAACCGATTGATTAATCTTTTTATACTATACAACTCTTTTTTGAAAAAACAAGTTCTTGGAATTTTTTTAGTTTGTAGTCTTTCTTGAAATGTAACTGCTGTAACTTTGATTCAAAGCTTCCCTTTGAAATGATAGCTGAAACTTAATGCGGGCAGTATGGGAGGAAGTTAGAACCTTTTTAGTGCAAATATCCATATTAAAATAATGAGCTAAAGGGACCGAATAAAAAAGACCCGTCTCTTTTCAGATCCGGGTCTCGTACTTAACGTGGCTTTGCTACTAAAGCTCTTTGCTCCAAGTTAGCGATATGGGCTCAAGTCGGCGAGCCACACGGCAATTTGTCGTCGGTCGCCTTTTGCCGTACCTGGGATTGGTAATCATGCGTCATGAGGTTTGTCACGATCATCAACAGCACAACTACTTGCCACATCACCGAACTGTCAGCGCCGGGTGAAAGTGTCTGTGGGACAATCGTCATCACATCAGTCCTGAGCAAGAGCCCTGCCACAGTGACCATGATCCAGAAGCTGCTCAGCCAGCTAGCGACTCCAAAAAACAGTGCGGACTGGCTCAGGAACGTTCGGATATCTCCCTTTTGGTGGATGTCGTGCAGATGATAGTTGGCACCGAGCAACAACTGCGTAGCCCAGATGGACCACATTGTGCGAATGGCAATACCCACCTGCTGACTCACGAGGAGACAGGGGAACAGAAGGGCGAGTGCGATTGCAGGAACGAACATAGTGATGGTCATGATGAAACTCCAAGGTTGTGGCCAGGTCTGGCAGTTGAAAGAACAGGTCTTGAATTAAGTGGAACCCCTTATTTTATATAATATATAATGGCTTTTGTCAATAAGTTCGTAAGTTGCGGTCTCATTCTCTTTGATTCGGATCTCACTCCTATTTACAAAAACGAGCGCCCAATTAGGCGCTCGTTCACGGGCGGGCTGTATGGGAGGAAGTTAGAACTTTGGTGATACGAAATCAGGAAGAAGCCAACCTAAGTGCCATTGAAGCGTAACTATATACTTTTGGTCTGAGACGATTTTTTGTCTTACTCATTTCTTCTAAATGCTCTTGAGTAACCCAAATACACTCGACACTCTTACACTATTCTGTTTATTGGTTAACTTCTCGTGAGGTAGATTTTGCTGCAAATAGGAAACATGAGTGGTCATGCTAGTTTCTATTCGGATTTCAAATCAATGTGTCCCGTGTGAATTTCAATCAGTATGTTTTGGATAAGTATCTACAGGAAGACGAGCAATGTGACACCATACAGATCCTTCAACCTTGACGAGATTGTCTATCTCTCTTTTGTAATCAGGAACTTTATATGATCCATCATAAAGTCCTTCTACGCTTGCCTCCACGGATTCAACGCCAATGATTTTAACGGGCAAATGACCAAAGACTTCTTGAGCTAAAGAGAGATTTGATTTATCTACCAATAAATAGTCTATTTCATCAGGGTTAATATCTCTGATGACGATATCTTCTTTATTTTTATTCTCTGCCTTCCTTGAGATTTCAATCTTGCTGGAATTTACGACCAGTAGCATGGAATTTCTCATCCTATTTTCTGCTTCTATTTTTGGTATTTTTCCCACCCTATCTATTTCCTCGCCACCTCTTTCCATAACAACCTGAAAAAAGCTGTTTCTGCCGTAAAATTGATATTCACTTATGATGTCGGAGGTCACTTCATAGCCTCTAATGTTACCGAATCCTGCTTCAGTCAAATCTTCCTTGTATTCATCCGAAGAAAAGTCTCCGGGAGTTGATGATGTATCTTTCAGTAATCTTTTCTCAATTGCCGTTTTGAGAGTCAGTAGTCCGTTGTGAGCATATGATTCGAGTGTTGTCTTTCTTCTATCTATATCCATAGTATCGAAAGAATCTCTTATCTCCTGCCACTCATCATTCGTAGTCTTGATTCCTATGCTATCCAAATAATCAAGAATCCTCTCGTGCAGATCTCGGTCTAGAGAATTTTGTATCAAGTATTTATTACCAATCTTAAGTTTTTGCAAATAAATATTATCTCTGAATATTTTGTATGATTGTGGATCTTTCGTTGTTGCGGCAATTCTCAACAAACGAGTCATCCTATCAAGAAAAGATTGTCTGGAAAACAGGGTGCTGTTCCTTTCAAGTTCGTCTATTTCGAAAGATAGTTTCTCTAGAGCGCTCTCAGGCGTTGCCCCCTCTTCAGCATTCTCTTCCGATTTGATTTCTGGTCTTGATTCAGAACTCTTTGTGGTATTAAAAGTAAGCTTTTCCATGGTTATATTATATCGCCTTTCCTTAAATTCTGTAGCTATGCAAATCTGCCGAGCAATTGTCCTTATGCATTTTGAGGTAGTACTAATTGGTGGAAGATATGATTTTGTCACTAATCACAAGTATAACTATTCGCTTCACTCATCCTCCGCGAACAGAAAAAGCCCCTTTGGGGAGCTTCCTGTATTTGCGGAGGATGTGAGATTCGAACTCACGGACCCGTTTAAAGGTCGACAGTTTAGTAAACTGTTGATTTAAGCCACTCATCCAATCCTCCATTTTTCTCTGGTTGCCACAATATGTGGTGGCGACATTATAGACTGGAATTTGGAAGATGCAAAATCCTTGTACTAGATTGTCAAAAGTGACAGAGAAAAAGCCGCGAGATAGACTCGCGGCTTTTTTTATTAGTTCATGGAGAGTATGCCTCGGTTGACTGTGAATAAACGCTACTGATGCTTTTACCTCATCTTTAGAAAACGGTTTTTTCTAAAGTGAAGGCTTCGACTCCGGTACCTGCTGCGTTGTAGAAGATGTTGGCGGTAATGGTCTCTCCACGGAGTACGTGAGGTAGCCATAGTTCGTCAGCTGACCAAAAGAGGGATGTGCCAAATGGCAATTCAGAACATTTGAATAATTCCGCTTTTTTCATTTCGGCCGTCTCTTGTGGTGTGCCTGTCCATTGGTTTAGGGTATATACCAGACAAGTAAAACGCAAAACGTTTTGAAAATAGAAATTTAGCAAGGCAACTTGCGTGAGATCTGCAGCTTTACCAACTAGACCAGACTCCTCTCTGAGTTCGCGAAGGGTTGCTTCTTCGGTAGTTTCTCCCGCTTTTACTTTGCCACCAAAGCCATTTAACTTACCGGCACCAAACCCCACTTTCTTTTCCGCTAGTAGTACAGAATCGTCTGTGATACAAAAACATAGAGTGACATTTTCCATTTCCATGATGAGCTCCTTTTCTAAGAGTATAGTAGCGCAGCTGGGTAATTTGACAAGAGTCTAGTGGAAACCTTCTATAAAGTAGAGGCAATTCTGAGGGTTCACTTTCTTGATAGTATCGACTAGAGCGTTGCAGGCCACTTCCTGTCCGCAGACATAGACGTCAGAGTTAGAGAAATCAAAATCGGCGACGTTGTTTTGAATGTAGCCTACCGGATAAGTGTTGTGAGTACCGGGGTTTGAGATGGAATGACGGAGGATTATCTTGGGATGTGTGGCCAGTTCGGCAAAATCAGCCTGGTGGACTATTTCGTCCTCGTTGCGGCTGCCGAGCATGATGGTAAGTGTAGTGCATTTGGGGTCCAGGAGAAAGTGCTCCGCCAGAGATTTTACTACTCCTGCTCCCACCCCAAAGCCAAAGAGAAATACTTTTGATTGGTGCATTTTGTCAGCAGTATTGAGTCCGAGCGGACCAATTACTTCTACCATGGTACCAACAATATCCTCTCGCCAGAAAAGTGGTGAGACAGTACCGTTTAGACTACGGCGAATAGTGAGGTCGATAGTGAGATTTACAGTATCACTAGATGAGATAGAAAATGCTCGTCGCAGTACAGTACCCTCGTGCGTAATAAATATATTCACAAACGCGCCAGCGATAAAAGGTAGTGGTTCCGAAAGGGTAAGCGTAACGACACGTGCGGTCAGCGTTGTGTCTTTGACGGCGGTGATGGTAGCGGCAATTTTTTTGATGGGGGACATATAGTGAAATTAGGTTGTTTTAAGCGCGGTGCGTTGTTTGTTACTTAGATAGGCTAGTCCTGTTAGTACGGTCACAATGACCATATAGCTAAGTACTAACGTGTCGCCAAAAGATCCAAAGACATAGATACCGCTAGCGTAAAAATAGACGTACGATAGTTTTTGAATACGTTTCCAGTTGAGGCCAAGTATTTTTTTGGAGAGGTTGTTGGAAGTTACTAGCAAGAGAACGGCAGTAATGTCGGCACTGTGTGCAAAGAAAGCCAGCGAAGTCACTGACCAGTAGTCAAGACTAAAGAAATTTTCGAAATAGCCACCAGCATCCATTATTATTTTACTAAGTATAAATGAGACGATGATGGCAGCCGAAAACACTCCCACTCCCTTGCGTAATATTACCAACGGACGAACGAATTGGTATTGAGGGAGTAAGTCAGCGAGTGGACGAATCACCATTACAAAAAATAAGCTGGTGTGAGCCAAGAAGTACAGTGGGGATGTAGGAATTTGATCTGGCGCCAAGGCTTGCCAGGAAGGTAAAATCGCTAACAGTGCGATTGAAATTGTGAGTAAACTAAGTTGGGTGTGTTTTATGAGAGTGAGATAGAGTTTCATATAATTGTAGTGATATTGCTGCCGTCTGTAAGTACTAGGTGATACTGCAGTCCTGCTGGTAAAAGTTTGGTATCAAGGTGAGTTGGGTGAGTAATTAAAAGATATTTAGCGAAGGCTTCCGCCACAGCTCCGTCAGGATAGAGTACGGTAGCTGAGACGACTGGCGAAACGGGATTGGTAAGGCCGTCCGCAGAAAGAATATGGTGACGAGGACCTAGGGAGGTTTGCCAGTGTCTCTTGTACGTGCCACTTGTTACTAAGCTGGTGTTGGTAAGGGTAACCGGAGTCTCTGTGTCAGTAATTGGATTTGTAATAAAAAAAGTGAAAGGTAGGCCATTTTCATCGAGCCCTTCCGTATGGAGGTCACCACCTAGATTGATGATTGTGCCAGTGCAGGCCGGGTAGAGGGACATGATGGTACTGGCAATCTGCTCGGACAAATAACCCTTGAGCATGCCACCAAAATCAAGTTGCTGGGTTGGTGCTAAACGGACTTCGCGTGTTTCATTGTCATAAAAAAGGTCAGACAACGTCAGGTTGTATGGGGTAAGGGAGGCGGTCTGTACTGTATCAGTTATACGGGTGTAGTTTTGGCGGTAGCCTTGTTGCGCAATTTGTAGTAGTGGATTATATGCTCCCGCGGTCAGCTGGTGCAGAGTGAGTGCTTTTTTGAGCACGGCCATAAACGTTTCAGATACAATGAGCGTGCCTTCTGTGTTCAGTTGTGAGAGTTCGCTCTTGGGTATAAAACGAGAAAACTGTTGCTCAGCTTTACTGATGTCGGCAAAAGCTTTTGTGGTAATACTGTGAGCAACTATCTCTGAATCCGTCACCACTGTGACGGTGGCGTCGGTACCCATACGGCGTTGACTGTAGGCGTATTCTTGCATGTACAAAACAGTGTACCGCAGTAATATGAAGAATTCATGAATGGGTGTACCATATTTGTAATGAAAATTTTAGTTGTTGAGGATAATATTAAAATATCTAAATATCTCACCACAGCATTAACAGACGAGTCGTATGTGGTAGATCAAGTGTATGATGGTGCTGCGGCAGAGCGGCAGATTCTAACGGGTGGATACGATTTGGTTATATTAGATGTGTTACTGCCTGAAAAGGACGGTGTGGCGGTGTGTAGAGAAGTGCGGGCCGCGGGCAGTGTAGTACCGATTTTAATGCTTACTGCCAAAGGAGAATTATCCGATCGTATTCTTGGATTAGATAGCGGAGCTGACGATTATCTCCTCAAACCCTTTGCAATTGAAGAGTTGCTCGCGCGGATTCGGACACTTTTGCGTCGGCCGGCTGTGGTGGTGCAAGAGGTGGTGACCGTGCAAGATATTGCACTTAATACCGCGACTCACGTCGTGACTAGAGCCGGCGCGGTTGTTCCACTGACTGTTAAAGAGTATGCTGTGCTCGAATATTTATTGCGACACGCGGGGAGTATTGTGACCCGAGAGCAGATACTCGATCATTGCTGGGACTTCTCGTATAGTGCCTTTAGTAATATCACTGACGTATATATAAAACAGCTGAGGCAAAAACTAGGAAACGGAAATGAAACATATATTAAAACAATTCGCGGCGTGGGTTATCTCTTTCAAACAGAGTGAGTTTGAACTCGCGTCACTCAAGCTAGCGTTGTGGCATTCGCTCGGTATTTTGGTTGTGCTAGGTATTTCGAGTGTGCTTGTGATTACTTTGTATACACCTTCGCAAGTAGTGATAGTGCCGGAATTAGAACATAGTGAGTTTAGTCTCTATGAGTTGCGGGAACATTTGGTGGAGGTTGTGGTGCTGGTAGACATACTGACCATTCTTATTGTGCTCGTCTTCTCATATTTAGATGCGCGGCGGACCCTGCGTCCGATTGAGGTTTTATACCGCAAGCAAGAACGATTTTTGGGAGACGTGGCGCATGAGTTGCGGACGCCGCTAACAGTTATGAAGGCGGGAGCTGAAACACTCCTCCGACAAGAACGTGAAGTAGGTACGTATGTCACGTATCTCGGAGATTCACTAGAAGAAATTAACCGTATGACAGAGATGGTAAATAACCTGTTGTTTTTACTGAGACAAAAAGAAGTTGCGGCCGGAGAGTATGTGACAGTAAATTTGGCGGAGGTAGTGCAAAAACAAATTGAATTATTTGCACCGTACGCAAGTACCCACGACATCACCCTAAAGGCTGTTACTGTAGAAGCGTGGGTTCGTGGCGTACCGAATAGTTTGCATCGTCTATTTCAGAATCTCCTCAAAAATGCAATTGACTACAATATAATTGGGGGAACTGTGGTGATTGAGCTTGCTATAAAAGAATCTTTAGTGGTATGTACAGTGACCGATACTGGGATTGGTATTCCTCAAAATGATACCAAGCGGGTATTCGATCGTTTTTATCGTGCTGACCAGGCACGCAGTACACAGAATAAACCAGGAACAGGATTAGGGTTGTCTATTGTTAAGGCTATAGTGGAATCGCACAAGGGAACTATTGAAATAGAAAGTGCTAAAGGTACTGGCAGTACCGTAAGAATAACTTTTCCTCGAGGATAATACTATTCATCTAGTATTCATGTTTGTCTTGTACACTGTGTAAATTATTTGATTAAGTTATATATATGGCTCAGTATGTATGTTTGGATTGCGGTTGGATTTATGATGAAGCTCTGGGTGATCCCGCGCTCGGTATTCCTCCGGGAACAACTTGGGAGTCACTCCCTGATGATTTTAAGTGTGCGGAGTGTGAAGTAAGAAAGTCAGAATCACACATGTGGCAGAAGTTAGGATAATTTTTAGGTATGCAAAAAGATAGTATTCGGGTCGGAATGACGTTTTGTATTATTGCATTGACTAGTGTCGGGGGTACTTTTGCGTATGACAGACAGCAGACCAATCTTGCAGCGTTAGCAAGTTTTGAAGAAGCTAGAGCTCTCGAGGCGCTTGAAGCTGCGACGGCAGTGACGGAGCTTCCTGTTAGTGTTGCTGGGACTGAAGTAATTCTTGAAACCGCACCGGTGGCAGAGTTGCCAGTACCTGAGCCGGTAATTATCCCGGTAGTAACGCCTGTCGCAGCTAGTCAACCGACAGCTGCAGAACGACAAGCCCTTGCTGAGCAAGAGGCAGCAAGAGTACGTGAAGCGGCCCTGGCGGCAGAACGGGAGAGGCTACTACAATTACAGAAAATAGCTGCAGCAGAGGCACAAGCTGCAGCAGAAGCGAAGGCTGCAGAACTAGCTGCTAAAGAAGCAGCCGCCGCACTAGCGGCA
Organism: uncultured bacterium; assembly: GCA_903839715.1. Lineage (GTDB taxonomy): Bacteria > Patescibacteriota > Minisyncoccia > Phycocordibacterales > UBA918 > OLB19. The sequence continues at coordinate 2,391 of CAIMDH010000052.1, read as the reverse complement.
GAACGAGCACTCGCAAAACAGAAGAGTCGACGCACTCAAGCAAGTTAGGTCTTCATCGTTAAATCATCACGCGATTGATTGAGGATTGTGTTGCGACGCGGCTATGGATAAAACTAATTAGTTTTAATTTGGAAACTGTACATTCCCATGCTACAGACGCCTTCTATACTCTCAGTTGATTTCAGTGCGCCAAGATCAATGATTTCTTCTCCAGTTGGTTGGAGAATTTTTTCAAAACCAACAGAACGAATAACGAGTGCTGAGGAGCAGTCATACGTACCGTTAGTTTTTACGATAAGTTTTGTGGGTATATTTGGTTGTATGGTCGATGTGCGGGGAGTGTAACCACCATGTGCAGTGATTGTTACATACTGCACACCATCTCTTATTTCAACATTTTGGGTTTCTGTTGTACTGTCGTTTGCTGTAGACGTTGATTCGTTTGAAAGGTAAAAAATCACCCCTGCTATAAGTGATGCACTGACTAGTATTGATATAATAATGTTTTTTTGCATAAAGATTTGATTGGTAATTATATACTAAATAATGGAGTGATGATTCCCAGCCCGGCTAGCCCAGAGAGTAAGGCAAAGATCCCTAATCCGATGACGACAACACCTGATGCTTTGAAAAAGAGGGGCGCGTGTTTTGATTGAGCAATCGACGCTGAGCCAAAGGATAGAATCGCGAGTACAGGGAGAGTACCAAGTGCAAAGGAGAGCATGAGTAAGAATCCGGAAGTAAATGAGCCACTGGATAGTGCCGCAATTTGCATGGATTGAGTAAATCCGCAGGGTAAGAAAAATGTTCCGACACCAAGCAGTACGGGTGCGAGTGTTTGGTGTTCTATATTACGAAACCACCTAAAAATAGAAGAGGGAAGAGTAATAGTGCTTTTCTCAAGCAGTCCAACCAAGTTTAGTCCGAGTAGTATCATCACTAGCGAGGCAATCAGTCCAAGAATTGCACTAATGGTAAAGTTGACACCGATGACAGTACCAATCAATCCAAGTGCACCTCCTAAGAAAGCAAAACCAAGAAGTCGTCCACCATGGAAAAGAAACATTGGCTTGGTGTCAGGTGCTTTGTCTTGCGAAACTGTGGCGGATAAAGAGAGGACAAGACCACCAACCACAGCGAGACAGCTTGATACAGAGGCAATGAGACCAATAATAAAACCCGTAACTGGTGTAGCGGTGCCGCCAATACCAAAGTTAAGCACTCCTGATTTTTGAAGGACAAAGAACATTGCTAGAAATGCCAGACCGATTGGTAGTGCTTGCCAGATGATTCCGTCACTTTTCTTTTCTTCAAGTATTTTTTCGGTCGAAAGTGTATACCCGCTTTGCTGTACTTTTTCAGTGAGGTTGGCTGCGAGAGTAGCTGTTGTATCATCAAGGCTGGTTTGAAAGGTTACAATCTCTGCTTTGAGATTGACTTCCGTATTTGTAATACCAGGCTGTGTGTTTAAAGTATCTTCAATAAAAATCCGGCACGAATTGCAGTGAGTGCCGCGGACATAGAGGTGAATAGTTTTCATTGGCCTATTGTACCAAATTTGCAGCCGTAATAGCTCGCAGAAGCGAGAGGTACTGTATTTCTCGAGTTGTGAGGGCTTAAGATTAACGTGAGCAGAACTAGAAAAGACATGAGATACTATACATACTAGTTATGTACAGTACGCTGAAAAAATACTTTGGCTACGATGAGTTTCGCCCTCTGCAACGAGAAATTATTGAACGTGTTCTAAAGCGCGAAGATTGTCTTGTGCTTATGCCGACCGGGGGAGGTAAGTCACTATGTTTTCAGCTCCCAGCGCTCTTGCAGGATGGCATCACGATTGTGGTATCACCATTAATTTCTCTCATGAAAGATCAGGTTGATGCGTTGCAGCAGATTGGGGTAAAAGCCGCGATGATAAATAGTAGTATGACCGCTTTGGAGATTGCTGAAGTGATTCAAAAAACCAGAGAGGGTATACTCAAGATTTTGTATGTCGCACCCGAGCGCTTGGCTCTCGCTCAATTTGAAGCCCTACTGCATACGCTGCCGATTAGTCTATTTGCTATCGATGAGGCGCATTGTATTTCAGAGTGGGGACATGACTTCAGACCAGAGTACCGCAATCTAAAATTTTTACGTAGTAAATTTCCAAACATACCAATCATCGCACTCACTGCCACTGCTACCAAGACAGTCCGTGCTGATATTGTGCGTCAATTAGAACTGCCGGCGCCACATGTTTTTATCTCGAGCTTCAATCGACAAAACCTCAGCTATGAAGTACTGCCAAAAAAAGACTCACTCAAAACTATCCTCTCTCTTCTTAGTGATCATCCCAATGAAAGCACAATTATCTATTGCTTTTCGCGTAAAGACACCGAATCAATT
>CAIMDH010000051.1 GCA_903839715.1 uncultured bacterium | reverse complement strand
GCCCATGAAGGTTTATGTACTCAAATCCATACTGAGGAGCGAGTGCTTGTACTAATTTTTCTTCCTCCGCGCGTTTGAGTTCGCTAAGGCGGTTGTTTGTAAGTGTGTCATTAAAATGAACCATAATACAAAAAGTATATCATGAGAGTAGTTGTTTCTAATTCTAGAAAAAGCACACATCATTATGCTTTTTAAAATTCCCGGTATGGTTTTATTGGCGTCTTACACTTTTTTCTCCAAAAACTTTTTTGGAGAAAATTATGCGTTCATACAGTATCCTCTCTCTTGCTGTTTTGTTTGAGGCACCGCTCCAACTCATTGGTTGCGCTTACTGGTGCTTCTTTAGTAACTGGAATTTGTGTCACTAGTGCAATAGTGGATTAAGTCAATAAATCAGAGGTAAAAAATACTACCAAATCCGCAAGATCGTAAGTTTGGCGCTGAACTCACACGTGATTTACAGAGTGCCGGCTACTCATTGAATTAGTGATAGATGTGATAGCAGCAATCATTACAACTAAAGAAAGTTTTGTTGGCTGCTTTTTTTTATAAAATCTGTACAATGCGTCTATATGAAAGAGACAACACACTACGCAAAAGTAACCGACCTCCCGGCTTTGGCTGCGGTGGTTTTAGAGCGTGTACACAGAGGTATACATCAAGGGGAAGCTTCGGTGATTGCGCTAAGTGGAGATTTGGGGGCGGGGAAGACTACTTTTATTCAGACTTTAGCTCGAGTCCTGTTGATTGGAGATATGGTGACTAGTCCAACATTTACGGTAATAAAACAATATGCGGTGTCACACCAAAATGTATATGGTATAGAGCGGTTAGTGCATATGGATGCTTATCGACTGGAGTCGATCTCTGAAATAGGACCGTTACGTTTAAGTGAAATATTTGCGACACCGCACACACTCGTGTGTATTGAGTGGGCAGAAAAAATTGCTGAAGTACTGCCACCTGGTACCACTAGACTTGATTTTAAGTCAGTATCGGAAACAGAGCGATTTGTTACTATCACAAGTCCAGACGGAAGTGTCTAGTGCGGTGTCTCTCAAAAAAAAGTATACTAAAGGTGTGAGTACTAAAAAAACTAAAAAGCGCCTGATTCTTCTTGACGCTCATGCAATTTTGCACCGCGCGTATCACGCTCTACCAGAATTTACTTCTCCAAGTGGGGAGCCGACTGGTGCTTTGTATGGGGTGGTCTCGATGGTGCTAAAAATTGTCGAGGAGTTGAGTCCTGACTATATGGTGGCTTGTTTTGATTTACCTGAGCCGACGTACCGGCATGATGCTTTTGAGGGGTATAAAGCCAAGCGTGAAAAAACTGATGACACACTTGTGAAGCAAATTATTCGTTCTCGTGACATCTTTGCTGCTTTTGGGATTCCGATTTATGAACAAGTCGGTTTTGAGGCAGATGATCTTTTGGGAACAATAGCTCACCAAACCAAGAGTATTACTGACTTGGAAATTATTATTGCATCGGGTGACATGGATACGATGCAGTGTGTGGAAGGTAGTCGGGTACGTGTGTATACGCTTAAGAAAGGAATTAATGACACTATTTTGTATGACGAAGCAGCTGTACAGGAACGCTTTGGTTTTTCTCCAAAGTTGGTACCTGACTACAAAGGGCTACGTGGTGATACCTCAGATAATATTCCAGGGATCCGGGGTATTGGCGAAAAGACTGCTACCGATTTGATCACCAAGTTTGGTGATATTGACACTATCTATAAAAAACTGAAAAAAGATGAAGGGCAGTTTGTGGCAGCGGGTATCAAACCTCGCATCATTAACCTTTTGAAAGAAGGAGACGATGAAGCGCAGTTTTCAAAAATGCTAGCAACTATCAGGATTGATGTACCGGTGGTGTTTTCGCTACCAGAAAAAAATTGGCGGGACGGTGCTGATACTGATCGAATTGTGACCCTTTTTAGTGAGCTTGGTTTTCGGACATTGACCGGGCGCGTGCAGAGTGCATTGCAGCTTTCACCAAGTCAAGCACTGACCGCTCAAACGTCTACAGTTGATGCTGGCGAGATACTGCGGGCAAGTATCATGCTTTGGCTCCTAGAAAGTGAGCGGACTAACGCCACACTTGAAGATATTCTAGATTATGGACGAGCGTATTTTGATACTACTGATTTTGGTGAGATTAAGAAAAAACTCCACGCCCAGATTTTGGCAGTACCAGGATTGCGGTATGTCTACGAAGAGATAGAGGATCCGTTACAAAAAGTCATTGCTACTATTAACGCTACCGGTATCAAACTTAATGTGTCATATCTTCAAGCTCTATCTACTGAAATGCATACCGAGCTTGATACACTACGTACAAAAATCTACACCCAGGCCGGAATGGAATTTAATATTAATTCGCCTAAACAACTGGGGGATGTGTTATTTGATACGCTTGGTCTCAAACCTAAAAACCAAAAGAAGACCGCGGGTGGACAGCGTTCTACCAAAGAATCAGAACTAGAAAAATTAATAGAAGAACACGAAATTATTCCAACGATTTTACGGTACCGGGAATTACAAAAACTGGTTTCTACCTATACCGACACATTGCCCGAGCAGGTGAGTGCTGATGGTCGAATTCGTACTACCTTTTTGCAAACCGGCACTACTACTGGCCGTATGGGTTCCAAGGACCCTAATCTCCAAAATATCCCTGTTCGCACTAAAGAGAGTGTGGCAATTAGACGCGCCTTCATCGCGGAAGCAGGCTACACCATGGTGGGTATCGACTACTCACAAATTGAGTTACGGATTGCGGCCATCATGTCGCATGACAGTAAGATGGTAGATATTTTTAATCGCGGCGAAGATGTACATACAGGAGTAGCAGTGCGTGTGTTTGGCGTGAATGCTGAAGAGGTAACTAGTGAAATGCGCCGTAAGGCAAAAGTGATTAACTTCGGCATTTTGTATGGTATGGGAGTTAACGCTTTGCGTGCCAATCTAGGACCCGAGACCAGTCGTGAAGAGGCGCAACATTTTCTCAATGCGTATTTTAATACCTTTACGAGACTGGCAGAGTATCTGGAAGAAACCAAACAATCAGCACGCGACAATGGTTTTACTGAAACGCTGTTTGGCCGACGGCGACATTTCCCTGGTATTCGTTCCAACGCTCCGTTCATAAGAGCGCAAGCAGAACGGATGGCAATCAATGCACCGATTCAAGGAACTGCAGCTGACGTAATGCGAGTCGCTATGAATCGCGTCTATGGATATTTGGAAAAAGCGCAAAAACTCGATCAGGTGCGAATGCTCCTTCAGGTACATGACGAATTAGTGTTTGAAATAAAAAATGAAATCTTAGAAGCAGAGATTCCGGTGTTGGTAGAAATAATGGAAGGAGTGTTGTTTGGGAAAGAGACGTACGGTGTGCCAATTAGAGTCGATGTAGCAGTAGGCTCAAATTGGGCTGACATGGTAGATCGGAAATAAGATACACTATCCGTATGTTGTATGTTTTTTATGGTTCAGACCAAGTAGAAGTGCGTCAGCAAGCGCATCTGACTTTGGCTAAGGTGTTAAAAGAAGGGGAAGAGGTCGAGCGTATTGAGGCCGATCAGTACAGTGTTGGAAAGCTGCAGGCACTCTCAAGTATGGTTTCTCTATTTAGTCCACGGGCCGTCTACTTAGTAGAAACTCCCTCTAGTGAAGAAGCCTTTCTGGAAGATTTTATGATGAGCCTCAAAGAGCTGGGTGATTCCCTGCATCAGTTCGTGGTCATCGAGCAGACGCTTAACGCTGCCCAAAAAAAGAAAATCACCACCTACGCCACAATCGTCGAGGAATATAAAAAAACCGAAGACGCTGCCTTTAATCCGTTTAAAATGTCTGATGCGCTCGCGCTCCGTGATAAGCGCTCACTTTGGTTATTGTTTCAAGAGGCTAAAATGAATGCGCTTTCCAGTGAAGAAATTATCGGTACTTTTTGGTGGCAATTAAAAACGATGCGGTTAGCAGCTGTGACCAAGACGGCTGAAGAAGCAGGAATGAAAGACTATCCCTACAAAAAGGCCAAGAGTGCCCTTACAGCATTTCCTCTACAGGCAGTAGAAACAAAGTCTCGTGAGTTACTGACGTTGTACCATGAAGGTCATCGTGGCAAAAGAGATTTGGATTTAGCGCTGGAGGCTTGGTTGCTGGGGTTGTAGATCACATATCGCTTGGTGTATTTGTTACCCAGGAATCGTCCTGACGGTCACTAAGCTCGTTTATTTTTTTTAGTCATAAACGAGCAAGCGCCGCGGGACACTGCTCACTCATAAATATCGTTCCGCCGTTCGTCTATAGAACCCCTGTCAATAACTAAAATGATAATATACTGCAATAATCAATCATTTGTTCAGGTATAT
>CAIMDH010000050.1 GCA_903839715.1 uncultured bacterium | reverse complement strand
CTCCCACTAAAATGCGTGGTGCTACAAATGTTCGCATATCTGCGTGCACTTTGTTAATCAAGTACCCAAGCATTTCTTCAGTAACTTCAAAGTCAGAGATAACGCCATCTACTAATGGTCGAACCACTTCTATATGCTGAGGAGTCCGTCCTTGCATGGTTTTTGCTTCTTGCCCAACCGCTACCAATTGACCGGTCTTTTTGTTGATAGCAACGATTGTGGGCTCATTTAGAACAATTCCTTTACCTTTTACATACACGAGTGTATTTGCAGTACCCAGATCAATAGCAATGTCGGTAGAAACCGTACTCAGCGCTTTGTTTACATAGTGAGAAATAAAACTCATTGGAGGCAAATTGTACTACGTATTGGGGTTAGTATCAAAATCTGCCCAAAGTTCATCTTCAGTAAGGCTACGTACTTCACCCGTAGCACGTGTTACTACTTCAAACTTCCCCTCTTCTTTGGCCCGCTTACTAGCAACTACTCGATACGGCAACCCTAGTAGGTCACTGTCGGCAAATTTTTCACCAGTTCGTACATCTCGATCATCGTACAAAACCTCTACCCCTTGCTCGGTTAGTGAGTTAAAAATACCTTCAGTCCAGTCTCGTACAGCCGCATCTTCACCATTAAGTCCAACCAAGTGCACCAAAAAAGGTGCTACACTTTCTGGCCAGACAATACCTTTTTCATCAGCAAGTAAATCGACGATTGTACCCATAGAACGTGCTGGTCCGATACCATACGAACCCATGATTACTGGTTTACTCTCACCGTTTTCATTAGTGAAATAGAGATCAAGAGCTTCAGAAAACTTGGTCCCTAGTGAAAAAATATTTCCGACTTCGATACTTTTGCGCTTTTGGAGCTCATCGCGAGTGACCCCAAGTTCACTCAAATCTGCTGCGTCAAGCACTTCTTCGTTTACCGCCACTCCCTTCTCTTCATTTACATACACAATATCTTCACCGGCTTCAGCCAAAGTCTGGAATTCGTGACTAAACTTAGTAAACGCGCCACCGGAAGCAAAAGTCTTGTACGTCATCTGTCCTATCCCGAGACGGTCAAATATTTTCTTGTAGGCATCGCTACACGCCGCATAAAATGTATCGTGTTGCTCTTGCGTTGCTGAGAATGAGTATAGATCTTTCATATCAAATTCACGAGTACGCATAATGCCACTTTTAGCTCGCATTTCATTACGGAACTTTTTTTGAATCTGATACGGGAACTTTGGTAGATCTTTGTATGAAGAAATAAACTGCCGCATCAGATCTGTAATCACCTCTTCATGTGTCCAACTAAAACCAACCTGGCCGCCGGCTTTGAGTTCACTCTTGAACCAAACATCAACTGCGTCATCACTCCAGCGACCAGAAGCCTCCCAGAGCGCACTGTCTTGTAGTGATGGCATCACTAGTTCTTGACCACCAATAGCATCCATCTCTTGGCGGATGATAGTGTTAATTTTTTCTATAACACGAAGACCAAGTGGCAAAAAGGTGTATGCTCCAGCCATATTTTTATAGACATAGCCAGCCCGAATTAGGAGCTGAGCATTTTTAGCAAGTTCATCGGCAGGAGCCTCACGACGGGTTTTAGTAAATAATTGTGATTGTCGCAAGCTCTTGGAAGACATAATAAAAACGCTAATGAAATAAACCAGACCCACAAGGGTAAGTGGTTTCATTCTACCTGCAAATGCAAAGAGGGTCAAAAGAAAACCGCCAAGTAATATATTTGGCGGTTCTGATTATCCTACAAAAGATTTACCTCCTAGAGAAGCTTAGCAATATCGTTCCATGTCACAATAAGCATCAGCGCCATCAGGAGCACAAAGCCAATGAGATTGACTCTGCCCATCCAAATTGGATTAATTGGTCTACGAGTTATGGCCTCAATCGCCACAAAGAGTAGTCTTCCGCCGTCAAGAGCAGGGATCGGCAACATATTAATAACAGCAAGATTAAGCGAAATCATCGCGGTAAATGTCAGTAACGCAACTACACCAAAGGTAGCCGCATCACCAACCATCCCGACTATGCCGATCGGACCAGCCACTTGTGAGAAGTCAGCAGTTCCTTGTACTGACTGGGAGAAGAGAGTGGAAAGTCCGACTGTAATATTAATTAAGCCATGGTAGGTAGCAGAAGTTGCGGCGCTCAACGCTTCAATAAAGCTCATTTTGACAGTTTCCACCATAGCAAGTGAGACACCGACAGCTGCTCGATTCTCATCACTAGCAATTAGTCCCAACTCAGGATTTACTTCAACTGAAGACTCAACGCCGCCAAAACTGTAGTGAATAGTAACTGTGTTTGTTGCATGAGACTGAATAAAAGCAGTAAAAGTAGAGGGTGTTGGAGAAATTAAATCATCATCTCCACTAACCAAGCGTAGGACCTCTGACCCCGCAGGTAATTTTTCATGTAGTGGTCCATTCGGCACCACATTCGATACATAGAGCACAGCTTGTGGAGACGCATCTGCTTCCTCTACTGCAGTTTGTACCCCAAGTAAATACGTACTTAAGAATAACAACCAAGCGAATATAACGTTCATTGTTACTCCAGCCACAAGGACCACGGCCTGTGCCCACTTTGGTCGTGAACCAAACGCGCGTACACTATCAGGATCATTCTCAACCAGAACATCTGGATTCTCGCCAAAAATTCGTACAAAACCGCCAATTGGTAAGACATTAAAAGTATATTCGGTCTCACCCCTTTTTATTCCAAATAGTTTTGGAGGGAATCCAATAGCAAACTCGTCTACACGCATGCCGGTTTTTTTTGCAGCGATGAAATGTCCCCACTCATGCACAAGAATAAGTGCGAACAGAACAAACAGAAAAATAACTATTGATAAGCCGAAATAATAGTAGGCAAGTAGAAATAAAGTAGAGAAGATAATTAATGACATATATTATTGTTGGAGTTCACGTTCTTTTGCAGAACAAAGTGATTCTAGTTTAAGATTCGTGTCCTCAACACCTTTCTG